>JAACEL010000290.1 GCA_011682535.1 Nitrospiraceae bacterium
CGTGTCGTTTCTTGAAAGGAAGCCAAGGCATCTTCAGGCTTCCCAACCGCAGCCATGCATCGCCCCAAGCCGATTCTCGCTGGGGCGTTCTCTGGATTGCTCTGTATGGCATTTTGGTAGGCTTCCGCCGCTTCCTCGTACTTGTACAGACGAAGATAGGTGTCGCCCTGCAATCGGTACTGTTGGCTTCGCCGTTCGCTGCATCCAAGGATGAGCAGCCCGCCGAGCATGGCGACAATGGCGCAGCGAGCAAAGCAGTAGATTCCGGCACGATGGGTCAAGTTCATGTCCTCTTCTCCTAGGAGATGGTCTCGATCAGAATGGGGGATAGACCTGCGGCGAAGTCACTGAGTGCCCGGTATGCTCTCTCTTCGCCTTGGTCGCCCACTGGCGTGCTCAACCGGATCAGCATGGTACTTGGATTTCGCAGCAACAGCTTATCCCGCGCCCAGTAATAGGTATTCAAGAAGTAGTTCGCGGTGAACTGCCTTCCTGTTTTGAACCAGTAGAGAACGGCTTCCTGCGCATCGCCTTTCTGCACCGTGAGTCCTTGGCCTATGAAGAGAGTTCCGACGGGAATTGGCGACTTGCTGCGTGTTTCCCAGCCCTGGCCCGTGAAACAGACTTCCGGAAAATGCAGGCTGCGGCGCGTCTTTTCGGCGTAAACGATGGTCAATTGAACGGGCCGGCCATACGATGAGATGTAGTTGCGCATGAGTATCGTATTCGTTTCCAGATTCTGACGTATAGACTCGGGCACGGGCGTATCGGGCTGCGCTTGGCGAAACTCCAGGATCTGGGAAGGTATGTTGAGCAGCTCGGGGAGCGAACTGGTCTGTGCGGCGTTGGCCTGAACATGACCAATGACGCCGTGGAGAACCACCGTCGAAAGCAGCATCAGGAACGTGATGACGTAGCGCGTCATTAGGCGACCTCCCCCACATTGTGATCTCGGGGCGCAATTCTGCGGAGCACCCCCTCCATTGCAATCATCAGTCCAAGGGCCACCACATAGATGAAAAGACCGGACACGTCATGCACCCAGCCGCTGGCTACGCTGCTTCCCCAGAAGTTGGCGACCACGCAGAGGAAGAATATCCTGAGCACATTGGCTGCAACAGCTATGGGGGCCGAAATCAACAGGATGAGCACGCGGGACCACGCCCGCGTCTCGCTGATGTAACTCATGATGGCGCCCAGAGCCAGGAGGGCGATCAGGGAACGCATTCCGCTGCACACATCCCCGATCATCAAGCGGTCTTCCCCGAAATGGATATAGGACCCGTCATGGATCACGGGGAGGTAGATGGCTTGCGAAAGGCGGACGGCCCCTTCTGTGGCCAGCATCTTCACCCGGAAAGTCACGCTTGTTGTGAGGGACTCGGGTAGCGGTATCATGAAAAGGAGGAACACGAGGGGAAACCACATGCGCCCAACGTGACGTGCTCCCAGGAAGATCAGAACCAGTCCCGTCAGCAGGGGGATGATGGCCGCCTGTGCGAATATGCGGAAACCCAGCAGGTCGCCGGCCAGCACCATCGTGCAGGCAAGGGCCAGAACGGCGTACCCCCAGTTTGTGGGGACCCTGGGTATTTGGACAAGGAGCTGCCGTTGCCGCCACACGAAGAACAGGCTCACGAATGGCACAAGAAAAGCGTGGGAGTAGTAGGAGTTGCTTCTGGAGATGTTGCCGTACAGATTCTGGGTGGCTTCCCGGAACAGCAGGCAGAGCAGGATCAGCGCGGCCACCCAGAACCCCGAGACAAACCAGTTCGCAGGCTTCGTGTGTGTTGTCGAATCATCTGTGAGAGGCGCCGAGTTCATCACTTGTTCTGCTCCTCCGCAAGTCGGGCCGCGATAGCGTCGAGTCGGGCCGCATCCGCTGGTTTGACACCTGAGCCCTTGTTCTTGGCGGCGTCATAGTAGACACGCGCAAGATCGGTATTGTTCAGCCCGAGATAGGCCTCCGCCAGCAGAGTGTCCAGATCGCCGGGGCCTGCCCCGCCGGCTTGGTCAACGCGCTGGAAATCCTCTATGGCATTGGCAAAGTCGCCAAGGTCGAGCCGCAGACAGCCGCGCAGGTAGAAGAACACCGGTCGCGGTGTGATCTCGATGGCGCGTTGGATAGTGCCGAGCGCCTCCTGTCGGCGACCGGGAAGCTGTGCCAGAAGAGAGGCCTTTCGTTCGAGCATGCGTGGATCGTTCGGACTCTCATCAAGAAAACGTTCGCACAATCCCAATGCCGCCCCCAGATCGCCAGAACGGAGCTGGACCTCAAGCAACCCGCGCAACGCCGGCGAGTAGCCCGCCCGCAGTACGAGCGCCTGGGTGAACGCGAAAGAGGCCTTGGATAAGAGAGCGGCACCGGGGGGCGCCAGATAGTAATTCCCGAGTTCGACCCAGAAGTCTGGAAGCTCGGGCCGACGGGAAACACACTCATTGAGAAATCTCTCCACTTCATCCCACTGGCCTTGGGCCGCCATGGCCCGCGCCAAGAAGTGAATGGTCCATAAATCATCCGGATTGGCCTCGTGCAACGGGCGCAAGATCTGTTCCGCGTCAGCCCACTCCCTTCGAGCAACGAGGATCCAAGCGCGCAGGGGGAGAGCGACCCGGCCTTCTTCGATGGCTTCCAATTGCCGCACGGTCGCCTCTGCTTCGCGGAAACGACTGGCCCCGGCGTAAGCACGGGCGAGAAGCTCAAGGGTCGTGCGATTCTCAGGGAGAAGGGAGTGCACCTTCTCCAGCGTCATGACGGCGTCGGGGAACCGCCCCATCTGCACCTGCGCACGGGCAAGCGCCATGCACGTGTTGACATCATCAGGAGACGCTGCATTCGCTTTGACGGCATAGTCCAATGCGTTTGCGAACTGGCCCTTTCGATAAGCGATCTCACCCGAAATCAGGAAGGTCTCAGCGCCAGAGGCACCGCCCTCTCGGGCGGCGGCACACAGCTTGTCCGCGCCATCGACATCAGGCGGATCTTGCTCAAGGAGAAGCCGTGTCCGCAGAATCTTCGCGTCCGTCCGGTCCGGCTCTATGCGCTCGACGTCAGCGATGAGTCGCTCCGAGGTGGGTTTGTCCTGCTGATCGCCCGGGACCAGCAGCGCTCGTGCGATGGCCATTCGGTTATCATTCAGGCGACGCGCCACTGTCGGCGCGTCCGCGTATTGGTCGGCAAGACGCTCGATGAGCGTTCGGGCTCTTTCGAAGTCACCGCGCCGTATGCAAAGAGCCACTTGACCAAGATCCAGCTCGCGATGATCGCCTTCAGCGCCTTCGTGCGCTCGAACAGAGTCGAGCAACTCCAAGGCGGCTTCCAGATGACCCCGACCAGCGAAGAGATCCGCCCACTTCATGGCTCTCTTCGAGGTAATTGGTCCGAGGGCAAGTTCCTCATCGAAGTATGCCTTTGCCTCGTCGAGCTTCAGTTCCGCGAGCGCCAGCCCTGACTGCAACAGGATGAGTCCCGATGGCGCAATACCGGCCGCGCCGGCGCGAGCCAAGGCCTGGCGGGCACCGTCCAAGTCTCCCTGGTCGAGGCAGAGGAATCCCAGGTCCCTGTAGCCATCCGGGGTGGAAGGGGACTGTTCAATGGCCCGCTCGAACAGGCGCCTTGCCAACTCGAGTCGTTTCCCGTCTTCGTCTGTGCCGGACCCTCGCCGTGTAAGAGAGTACGCCGCGGAAAGGAGCGAACCAAAGTAGGGCGTGTCGCTATCGAGCAGCGTGAGGGCCGCCCGCTCAGCGTCTTGCCCGGAACGCTCCGCAAACGTCACATCCCACATCGCGCTGGCGCGTGGGTCTCCCGGGTTGCTGTTGATGTACAACTCGAGCGTGTTCTTTGCGCGGTCGCGTTGTCCATTGTCGAGGTAAGCAAGCGCGAGGAAGTAGCGAGCAACGCGGAGTTCGGGGGCTTGTTCGACAACGATTTCGAGTTTCGACACCGCTTCAGAGGCAAGCCCTTGCTTGAGCAGTCTGCGCGCGGCAAGGTATTCGAGGAGTGTCCGGTTGCCCGGATATGCCGCCCGGTAGGCTTCAACGGTATGGTCAGCATCTTCCAGGCGATCCGCGTTGATTTGAAGCTCCGCAAGCAATATGTAGAGTTGTGGATTGTCTGCAAGAACACGGGGTTCAATGCCGGTCAGGCACGCGATGGCTTCATCAACCTGTCCACGTGCCAGGAAGGTGTTCACCAGAAGGGAGTAGCCATCAGCCGACTCGGGAAGCGCGCCTATGGCCTTCTCCGCAAGAGCTTGCGCCTTCGCCCAGTCGTTCTGCGCTGAGTGTACCCTGGCGGCGGCAAGAAAAGCCTCGCCCGTTTCCAGGCCACCGGCAAGAGCGGTCTCAATTTCTTGCGCCGCAAGTGTCACGTCATTGGTAGCCAGCAAGAATCGGGCGCGCTCTAGGCGAATTTGAAGATCCGCGGGATTCTCGGCTGAGGCTTTCGCGATAACTTGCCCCGCCTGTTCTTCGAGGCCCTGTTGCTGAAGCAGTAGAGCGAGGTTGCCATACGTTTCGGGCGAGGCGTTCCCCTCCTCCACCAAGCGCTGATATCCCTCGACGGCTTGATTCGTGCGCCCAAGATTCTCATTGGCCAAGGCCTTGTTGAATAAGAGATGCACATCGTCTGGATTCTTTCGAAGGAAGATGTCCGCGGCGTAATCGAGCTCCCTCCACAATTTGTGGTTCCTGTAGAAATCGACAAGCTGTCGCGCCAGAACGCGGTCCGATGGCGATGCGAGGGCTAGCCGAAGATGAGCGCGCCCGGCATCCCGCACGTTCCCGCGCCGGTCATTGAGCAGCTTCAAGCACGACTCGATGTACCTAGGCAGGGCTTCCAGATCCTCCGGGTGCCTCGCAAGGTACCAAGTGTAGTTGGTCTTTGCGTCGCGCCAGTTCCCCTCGGAATAAGCCTGTTCTGCTCGAAGATACGCCGTGCGGCCCCGAAAGCCACGAAACACCAAATACCCCGATACACCCAATACAGAAACAAGCGCCAAGATCACGCCGATTCGCAGCAATACTCGATACATAGCTCCCTCTGGGCGCTCTTCTCTGGTGCCATCTATCCTTACAGGACAGACACCAGAGTGTGAAAGCGAATCTCCCCTTTCCCCACCTCCCCATAACATCTGAATGATCTTATTCGAACACCCACGAGAAAAACAACTTTCCGAATTGCGCACCGACATGCGCCCTGGGCGAGCGAGAGGATCTCCGGCAGAGCAAGGGGGCGAAACGCGCTCAATCCCGAAAAACAACGCCTCCAGAGTCTCCGATCTTTGCCTCTTGAAGGCGTCTGTCGGCGATTTCCATGAGCGCGTCCGGGGCATGGCCATCGGCCGGATAGGTTACCACTGAGTACCGAGGGTCGAAGTGGTCCTTCAAAGCGTCGCGGTAGCGTTCCACGGCACGCAGTGCGTCGCGCTGGTTTGTCTCACCCAGCAGCACCGCAGCGAAGTGGTCAGAATACGCCACGACGTCGCTCCTGCGCACCTGGAGATCCAGAGCACGACCCAAGCCCTCGTGGTCAATAGGAGAGTGGATCATCACCAGAGATAAGTATCGTCTGTATCGCTCGGCGGAAGCCAACTCGTGTTGTAGAATCAGATTGAGTGTTGTCAATTCTACTCGCACGAAAGTCTACCCCCAGAGAATTGACAGAAGCAAAGTGCTGATACACATACCCAATGCCCTTCTCTGAAAAAACGTGATTCTGAACTCAGATAACGATTTGATTAGAACACAGTCACAAACAAGTCCACTTAGACTCAGTCATAGCAGTGTCAACAAGATCAACTTCTGCTGGCATAGAGAAAAATGCATCTGAGCGCAACTAACTGCTCCAGTTAGAGGACAGTCGCAAGAAAATCCGCTTGGACTCAGTCGTTCCACGTTCAAGAAGGTCGCCCTGATGGGAACACGGGGAGTCTCCCGCCAATTTGCTTGCAGGGCTCCGAATCCTTCTCGACCGCAATCCCTACGACCTGACAAACCCACCACTGGCCTTGCGGCCCACGCGAAGCCTTGGACTGGACTCTCCACACATTCTCAACGGACAACCTACACGAGCATTTTTCGTGCCGAAACGAAGACAGCTTGTTCCATGCGAGCTAAGTGCCTATGCTGTAGGGACTTAACTGGAGCGACTGGAGCAAAGACAAGCTGCCCGGTAAGATGCAGTGTTTGTCTGTTTTGAGCAATGATTGCCGACCGACAAGAGAACATGATCGAAAGCTACTGTTCGTGCCAGTTCTCAGTGGGCAAGAGGCCACACGATGGGTGTCCCCATGCTACTAACGCTCAGGAAGGCTGCATCGTTGCTGCCGAGTAGGGGTATCGTTGCGCTTCCTGCGGCATGACTTGAATCGGTCCATTGCGGGCACCGGATCGGCAGCGCCGAAGGGATCCGGCAGCACCCCCGATTGTGATCAAATTGTGATCGCTCGGAGCAAGTAGAACCAATTTTCGCAGACTAGGACAGAATCGCGATCCGCGTTTCACCCAATAAAACCGGGCCTAATCGACAATTACCAATTCAAGCCAAACCCCCTAGCCCATTCTGTCACGCCGGAGGTCGCGAGTTCGAGTCTCGTCGCTCCCGCCAGTAAATCCAGGG
>JAACEL010000291.1 GCA_011682535.1 Nitrospiraceae bacterium
AGTTGACATCATGCAGATCAAGCTTGAACAGCCACGCCACGAGTCCGTTGTAAACACGCGAAGGCAGCGTCTTGTGCCAGGGGTCGTTGCGGACCTTCTTCCAACCTACGACCACGTCGTGTCCATTTTCGAGGGCGGCGAGGAAGCGGGGAATCTCTTTGGGGTCGTCCTGCAAGTCCCCGTCCATCGTGATGACAACGTCGCCCTCGGCCCGGTCGAACCCGACCGCCAACGCCGTCGACTTGCCGAAGTTGCGCCGCAGCCGGATCACGCCGACGTTGTCATGCCGATCGCGCAACCTGCACATCGCCTCGTAGGAGCCATCGGTGCTGCCGTCGTCGATAAAAAGAATCCGGGCCTCGTGCGGGGCTGTGTGACGCATGATGCCGTCGGCGAGGCGCTCGAGGGTGTCGCGCTCATCGAGCACGGGAATGAGAAACGTCACATTCATCCGAAGGCACTCAGCTTTCCGGCTCCTCCGGGGGAGTCCCCTGCGCGGTGGCTTCGCGCGCGCGGTCATGGAGCACCTGCAGCACCGCCGCAAACCGATCGGCGTTCTTCGGATCCGCTTCCACCAACGCCTCGTGCGCCCACAACAGCACCCGCCCGAGTTCCCCCCCCCCCGGGATACTGTCGTCGACCGGCGCCATCGTGCGCGGCAACGGGATCGGCGCGTGACGGAAGTGCATCAGCACCCCCGTCAGCCCCAGGTCGCTCATCTCCCGCAACAGAACCCGCGACAGGTTTTGTAGTTCGAACCGGCACTTCTTCTTCTCGTCCACGCCGGTGACGATATTGTGCAGCACCCCCAAGAACGTGCTGTCCAGGTGATTGCAATGGGTGAGGTCGAGAATGATGGATTGCTCGCCGGCCTCGCACGCCTCCCTGCACAGGTTCAGCACCTGCTGGCTCTCCCGCCACGAACCCGTCCCGGAAACGCTGATGAACACACAGTTGTCGTGTTTGCCTTTGAGAACCTTCACGCTGGCCTTGCCGCCCTCGGGCGTCTTGACCGGCCCTTCCCTCGGCACACGGAACGGCGTCGTTTGAGGCTCCGCGCCCAGAACCAGCAGCGTGAGGTCGTCCGTGCGCTGGCGGCCCTCGGTGAACGCATGAACGTCACGCTGGACGGCGTCGGCAATGGCGTCGGCGTGAGGCGAAGCGCCCGCGATCACGCTCTTCAGCCGTTCTTCACCGAAGAATGCACCCGACGCGTCGCGGCTCTCAGGGATTCCGTCGGTGTACATCACCAGCATGTCGCCCGCACCCAGCACGCACTCATCCTCCGCATACACCACGGCAGGATTCACGCCCAACACCGGTGCGGGCGTTCGCAGCCGCTCGACCCCGCCCGCCGCGCGCCGCCGCAGCATCGGCGGATGACCCGCGTTCGAATACTTCAGCTTCCCCGTGTCAACGTTCAGCACCAGATAACACATCGACACGAAAATCCCCTGGCCGAAGGCCTCGTCCAGGATGATATGGTTCAGTTCTGTCAACACCTCGCCGGGCGCCCCGCCGATCCCGTCCGACGACCGCGCGCGCACCCCGTCGAACGCATGCTTGAGGAACACCGTCAACAGGGCCGAACTGACCCCATGCCCCGAGGTGTCCGCCAGACAGATGCCCACGTGCGTGTCGTCCACCGCGAAGACGTCATAGAGATCGCCACCGACCTTGGCCAACGGTTCATAGACCGTGGTCAACGAGATGCGGTCGGAGAAGGGCAGTTCCCGCGGCAGCAATCCCTGCTGGATACGCATAGCCCGGTTCAAGTCGATCTGGATCGCCACCGCCTGCGACTGCAGAATACTGTGCGCCAATTCGAGTTGGCCGAGGCGGTTCTCGAGTTCCGCGTTCTTCCGCTTGACCTCCTCGAGCAGCTCCGCGTGACTGTCCCGCAGGCGCTTATGCTCGACCGCCCGCTCGATGCGATGGATGAACACGTCGATGTTGTCGACCGGCTTCGATACGAAGTCGAACGCTCCCTCCTGCACCGTACGCAACGCATCCTCCAGCGACGACGTAGCCGACAGCACCACCGGCACCACCCCCGGCGCATGCTTACGCATATGGTCAAGCACCGCGAACCCGTCTATCCCCGGCATCATCAGATCGACCACCGCCACGTCGAACTCATGATCCGCCAGGCAGTCCATCGCTTCTTGCCCCCCACACACCGCCACCGTCTCAAACCCCGCCCGCCGCACGATATGATCCACCACACGCCGCGTGATATCGTCGTCATCCACAATCAGGATCTTGGCATGCATAACCACCAGTGTAACGCATTCCGCCCAAATGGTCCATCGCCCGAATTGCCCCACAACAGATGTATCCGAAACGGCATCGTTGCGTCATGTGACCGCATAAGATAATTTCATGCTCTTGTCCTAGAACTTTTGGTTCTTCCGGAGCCGGGAAGGGCCCGCCGGTTTTTCTCACATTTTCCTAACAACCGTGTGCTACCGTTAATGAGGGAGTTTGGTTGCGGACGTAGCCGCCTACCGTCTCCACGAAGCCCGTGAGATAGTGAGAAGCGAAGGGAGAGACCGATTGGCTAGGGAGTTGGTCCTGGTTATCGAAGACGACGCGGATATTCGCGAACTCGCTCGATACAATCTAGCACGCGAGGGCTATCGCGTCATTGAAGCGGTGTCAGGTGAAGAGGGACTGGAGCTTGCCCGCAAACAAGTCCCCGACATTGTTCTGCTCGATCTTATGTTGCCTAACATGGACGGCTTGGAGGTATGCAAACGCATTCGGTCGGAGGATGAGGCAAGTGGAATTTCTATCGTGATGGTTACCGCAAAGGGCGAAGAATCAGACATTGTCGCGGGGCTGGAAGTCGGCGCGGATGACTATATAGCCAAGCCGTTCAGTCCTCGCGTCTTGATCGCCCGTGTGCGGGCAGTCTTACGTCGCACCGGTCAGACCGTCGCAGCAGAAAACGACGTGTTGAAGGTACACAACCTCGTGATTCATCCGGCGCGTCATGAAGTCTTGATGGATGGGAAACCCATTGAGTTGACGGCGACGGAGTTCCGTGTATTGCAGTATCTGGCCCGGCGCCCGGGCTGGGTCCGCACCCGGTACCAGATTGTCGATGCGGTGCATGGTGAAGAGTACCCTGTTTCGGACCGGTCGGTCGACGTGCAGATTGCCGGTCTGCGCAAGAAGCTTGGACAAAACGGGAAGCTGATCGAAACGGTTCACGGCGTTGGCTATCGCTTCAAGGAATGAAAATGTGATGCGCAAGCAGAGCCTGGTATGGCAATTGTTCCCCAGCTACCTTCTGGTCACACTCGCCGCCCTTCTCGCGATCACGGGGTACTCCGCGCAGGCGGTACGCAACTTTTACCATGAACAGGCCGCGAAAGACTTGAAATCAAGGGCGGCGCTGGTTTCGGGGCAGGTTCATGAACGGATCAGGGACGGTGACTTCGCATCCATTCAGGATCTGTGTAACGAATTGGGTCCGGCCGCGGATACCCGGATAACCATCATCCTGCCTTCGGGCGTAGTCGCCGGGGACTCCGAAGAGAACCCCGGCGATATGGACAATCACGCCGGCCGCCCAGAAGTCCGGGAGGCCCTGATGGGGTGTCTCGGATCATCAATGCGGTTCAGCAAAACTGTTAACAAGCAGATGATGTACGTGGCCGTTCCGCTAATGGCCGATACCAAAGTAGATGGGGTGGTCCGGGTTGCCATCCCGATCACGGCCATTGATGATGCGTTGTGGTCCATTCTCTCAAGGATTGCCTACGGGGGGGGCATCGTAGCCCTGTTGGCGGCTGGGGTTAGTTGGGGGGTGTCCCGGCGCATCACGAGACCGCTGGCGGAATTGCGGCAAGGCGCTGAGCGATTTGCGAGAGGCGCGCTGGATCAACCCCTCACTATCCCAGACTCACTGGAGATAGGCGCCCTGGCGGAGTCCATGAACACGATGGCGCGGGAATTGGACGAACGAATCAAGACGGCGATTCGCCAGAAGAACGAACTGGACGCGGTCCTCGCCAGTATGGTTGAAGGCGTCCTCGCCGTTGACAACCACGAACGACTTATCATCATCAACCAAACGGCCGCGGGCCTTCTTGACGTGGATGCGGAGGCGGTCTTAGGCAAGTACCTGCCTGAAATCGTGCGAAACTCGACCCTTGAGCAGTTTATCGAAGACACCCTGTCAAGCGAAGGAATGCTCGAGCGGGAGATCGTTTTTCACCAACACGGTGAGCGCTTATTCCAGGGTCACGGCACTGTGTTGCACGACACTCAGGAGAATGCTTCCGGCGCCGTCGTGGTGCTGAACGACATTACACGATTGCGGCGTCTGGAAAATGTGCGCCGAGAATTCGTCGCAAATGTGTCGCACGAGTTGAAGACGCCTATCACGTCCATCAAGGGTTTCGTGGAGACGCTGCTGGATTCGACCCCGGAAGACCCGGCGGATGTGGAGCGCTTCCATCGGATTATCGCAAAACAGGCGGATCAACTGGGCAGTCTTATCGATGATCTATTGACCCTGTCGCGATTGGAACAGGAGGAAAAGCCCCTGGAGACTATCGCGCAAATCGAAGCGCTTCGCCCCACTTTAGAAAAGGCCGTACTGCGGCATGTGTCTCGGGCCGCCGATAAGGGGGTCCGGATCGAACTGCACTGTGATGACGCGTTGGAGGTGAGAATAAACCAATCGCTTATCACGCAGTGCATCGTGAACCTCCTGGACAACGCGATCATGTATAGCGAAAGGGACGGCGTGGTGTGCGTGACTGCTTCGCGCGAGGGAGACGATGTGGTTGTCAGCGTTCGCGATGAGGGCTGCGGCGTCGCACCGGAACACCTGCCGCGTCTGTTTGAACGGTTCTACCGTGTCGATAAGGCCCGGAGCCGCGAATTGGGAGGGACCGGCTTGGGACTGGCGATTGTCAAGCACATCGTCGAACTCCATGGCGGGCACGTCGAAGCAAAAAGTACGCTGGGGGCGGGCAGCGTCTTCTCGGTTTACCTGCCCGCTAACACCTCTCAAACGTCCGCCTAATCGTTCCCAAATTGTACTCTCACACCGTTCTGACACAGTCCTCACGCTCCCTGAACCTTCTCCATCTACACTGTTTGTATTGTGGTTGCGAAATCAACGCACACCACACAAGGAAAGGAAAAAGAATGCTTCCAAATACCAACTCCGCCGTTCGAGTACTCGCTCCGTGGCGCATCGGCCTGGGTGTAATGATGGCCTTAGCCGCCACGGCAAATTGCCAGGAGTTAACGCCGCGCGAGCGCGAACTCATGCAAGTCATCGAAAACCTCCAGCGCCGTGTAGAGGACATCGAACGAAAATTGGACGACGCGGAAGACGCGCCCGGCCTCAACGATCGGGTCCAGGAACTCGAGAACAAGGTTGGGGCGATACCGGCAGACGCCGACGAGGATTTTCGCGTTTACTGGGGAAAAGGCCTCCGTTTGGATTCGCGGGACGGCCGCTTCAAACTGAAAATCGGTGGCCGAATCCAAAACGATTTCGCGTTCTTTGACGAAAATAGCACGCTACGCAAGGTATTCGGGGACAACGAAAATGACACGGAGTTCCGCCGGGCCCGCTTGTATATCTCAGGCACGATCTACGACCGCTACGCGTTCAAGGCCCAGTACGACTTTGCCGGAGGCGACGCGGATTTCAAGGACGTTTTTGTGGCCGCCAACAAGATTCCGTATGCCGGCCAATTGAAAATTGGCCACTTCAAAGAACCTTTCAGCTTGGAAGAACTAACAAGCAGCAAATACATCACGTTCATGGAGCGGGCCCTTCCGAATGTTTTTGCCCCCTCACGCAATATGGGTCTCCAACTCTCGAATCATCACTTCAACGATCGATTTACCTGGTCCGTAGGGTTGTTCCGTGAGACGGACCGTTTTGGCGGCGGCGTTGATGACGGAGGATTCAACTGGACGGGGCGCGTCACAGGCCTTCCGTGGTACGCGGACGATGGCCGAAAACTTTTACATGTCGGCCTGTCGTACTCCCGCCGCAATCCCGGCGGGTTGATCCGGTTCCGTCAACGGCCTGAGACCCACCTCGCGCAGACGCGGTATGTAGACACTGGAGAGTTTCTCGCCGAGGATGTCCAATTATACAACGCCGAGTTTGCCTTGGTATTCGGCCCCTTTTCCCTGCAGGGAGAGTATATGCGCGCGGATGCCGGCACCGTGCTGGCGGGCGATACGGATTTCGATGGGTGGTACGTTCAAGCCAGTTGGTTCATCACGGGTGAGCATCGGCGCTACAAGAACTCGCTTGGAGTCTTTGATCGGATCAAGCCAAGTAATAACTTTGGCTGGGGCGAAGAGCAAGGCCCAGGCGCGTGGGAACTCGCCGTTCGGCTCTCGAACCTCGATTTGGATGACGGTTTTTTTCGAGGGGGCAACGAGAGCAATGTGACGGCTGCCCTCAATTGCTATCTCAACCCGAACATGCGCGTCATGCTTAACGCCGTCCACGCGGAGATAGATCACATTTACTATGACGGAAACGCGGACTCAGTAATGGCGCGATTCCAAATCGATTTCTAATGGTGGGCTCGTCATAAGAATTTGGGCTCTTCCGGTTTTTGC
>JAACEL010000292.1 GCA_011682535.1 Nitrospiraceae bacterium
GGGCTATTCCTGCGGTTTTGCTCAATCGTCGCGCTCAAATCCGACGCAAATCTGAGCACGGAAACGGCAAACTTATTCTTGCACGAGCCCTAAGCGCGGTACTCCGATACGTCCAAGCACCCAGCCGCAACTCCAGTGCCAATCATTCACGTCATGCGAGGCGCGAGCGACACGCTAGCAGGGCGCAGGGCAAGCGCGCAAGCCGCGGGTTGTACG
Source organism: Nitrospiraceae bacterium (assembly GCA_011682535.1). Taxonomy (GTDB): domain Bacteria; phylum Hydrogenedentota; class Hydrogenedentia; order Hydrogenedentales; family SLHB01; genus JAACEL01. The sequence continues at coordinate 217 of JAACEL010000292.1, forward strand.
CGCCATATGGGTAGCGCTATGGTAGGCGCTCGTGCGGCCCGTGGGTCCATTGGCGAAAGGAGCACGCGTATGAAGTATGCATTCATGACCTTCTCCACCCCTGGCCTGTCCTTGAGCGAGACGCTCGACGTGGCCAAGCGCTATGGGTATGACGGCATCGAACCGCGCATGGACGCGGGCCACGCGCATGGCGTGGAGATCGCGGCTACGAAGGACGAGCGCGCCGGTATGCGCGCGCAGGCGGAGGAGGCGGGTATCGCGCTGGCCTGTCTGGCCACGTCGCTCACCTACGCGGACCCCGCCAAGACCGGCGACATGCTGCGGCAGACGCACGAGCGCATTGATCTGGCGGGAGACTTGGGTATCCCGGCGATGCGGGTGTTTGGCGGAGGCATTCCCGAAGGCATAAGCCGTGAACAGGCGACGGATTTATTGGTCTCCTCGCTAGAATCCGTGGCCGACCACGCCGCGGAGCGATCGGTTGTGCTGTGTTTCGAGACGCACGACGACTGGTGCGACCCGAATTACGTCGCCGCCGTGCTCGAACGCGTGAATCACCCGCACGTCGCGGCGAACTGGGACATCATGCATCCGGTGATGCGCGGCCATAGCACGATGGACGAGGCCTTCGAGACGCTACGTTCCTGGATTCGCCATTTACATATCCACGACGGGACCGCGGGGGGCGGGTTGGTAACCATCGGTGAGGGCATTATCGACCACCGCCGGGCGCTCGAGTTGCTCGCGACGACCGCCTTTGACGGTCACATCAGCGGGGAGTGGATCAACTGGGAACCCTACGAAGACCACTTGCCGCGCGAGTTGGCGATCCTGAAGGAATGGGACGCGGATTTTCGCGGATTCCATGGATGCACGCCGATCAGCCGCTTCTGACATGCAACGCCCCAATCGCGGATCTGCTTTTCCAACGGTCACTGACACCCAGGGCGAATCCGCGAAGACCCACGAAATCCGCGCAAATCCGCGTCCCATTCCTTTCACACCGTAGAATCGAACTTACAGCCGAGGGAAAGCGGCATGCGCTTCGCGCGCGGGGGAGGGGAAGCGACAACTCCGGCGTGGCGCCGCGACAAGCCTGGTGGCGCTGTTGGGGCGCTTTACGGCGCGCCACTCCACGCACCCGACGTTCGGGCGTCGTAGGCGGTCGTGCCTGCGCGAATGGCGGCGCGGTTGCGTTGTTCGGCGTCTTGGCGCTGGGCGTACTTGAGTTGCCGTGCGCCGTCGGCCTCGGCGGGTGTGAACCCGGCCATATCGGCGCGGGGATGTTTTTCCAAGGCGGCCTTGCCCGCCGCGATGATGGCAATCGCTTCCTGGCGCGCTTTGTGGTCGTTCTTGTCTATCCCTTCAAGACACGGACTCTTCTCGGGGCGCACGAACGAGACCTGCGGCCCGAGGTTGGCGTTCCAGTCCGCCAACTTGTCGAATTGGACGCCGGTGAGTTCGCTCAGGCGTGCGACTTGAGGCGGGCTGAGCGGCGAACGTCCGGCGAGGTTGTCCGGGTAGGCCGACGCGTAACTCGGGTAATAGGGCGCGTTGAGGTCAAGCCAGGTGACGATGCGGTCGAAGCCTTCCTGTCCGAGATCCTCGCTGTGGTGGCCCTTGAGGAGCGCGCTCACGAGCGCGCTGGCGTGCGAGCCCCACGAGTAGGCCGGCTGTGTAACGGCGGGGCCTGCGCCGATCGGCTTGATCAGACCGCTACGCCACAGTTCGTTGTACGATGTGTTGAACACCATCGTGCGGTCGCCCGCCAGGTTGAGGCGGCCGCCGCCCTTCTTTCCGTAGTCGTGGCAGCTCACGCAATGCTTGTCGAATACCGGCTGGACTTCGGCCATGTAGTTGAAGAGTCTCGGGGCGCCGTACCATCCGTCTAGCTGCGACGGTGCGCGGCGCATGGCGAGGGGCATTGGCGTGTTTGGGGCCGGGGGCGCCGATCGGCGTTCCTCGTGACAGCCGACGCAGCCGATCTGCTCGCCGGACTGGATGATCGTGCCGCTGCGCATCGACTGGATCATCATGCCCTTCGCGTCGAGGAGCTGGAAGAACACGAACGTGTCCGCCGGGGCTTCAAAATAGGCCGATCCGTCGGCCTCGACCGGCACCGTGCCGAGGACGCGCTTGTTGCAGAAGTCGTGCCAGTTCATCGCGGGGGCGTGCTGGCCCTGGCCGTTCCACGCCATGGGCGTCCAGAATCGCTTCTCGGGCGATTCGACGACGCGCAGGAACTTGACGGCGCCGCGCTCGAGGCCGGCCATGTGCGTGCTCTGGTAGACGTCGGCGACGTAGAACCGGCCGGTGGCGTTTTCGAAATCGCGGCGGGCGGGGATCTGCGGCGGGCGCGGTTTCGGGGTCAACGGCATCGGGTCGAAGCAGCCGGGGGCTTCGCTGTGCAGCAGGATCTCGTTGCCGAACACGTCGAGCAGGTAGAGGGCCATACGCTCGCCCTCGCCCGTCATGCGCGAGCACAGGAAGTACTTGTCGCTGAGGGGATACGGATCTTCGTACTTGAGTGCAACCTTCTTGAAGTTATCGAACCCGTAGCCTTCTCGCGAGCCGTCGCCCATGAGGCGAATCGCGTCCTCGGGCCAGGTGCGCACGACCGGCGGCCGGTCGTCAAGACCAAGCCGGCGATCGATGAGGGCCAGCGCGCCCCAGGGGCGATCGTGGCACGAGCCGAAGACGGCGATGGCCTGTTCGCCGTTGGGCAGTACGCGGGCGTCGATCACGCTGCCAGGCGACCACGTGTTGTTGCCCCAGTAGAGCGCGTGGTTCGTGCCGTCGGGGAAGACGGTCCAGAGTCCCTGGGCGTCGCCGAAGTTGCGGTCGACGTACTCCCACCGGTCGTAGAGGATGCGCCCGTCCGGAATCAGCGATCCATGGCCTTCGAAGAGGGTGCTCTTGCCAATCTGGTGCACGTTGGCGCCGTCGGCCTCCATGCGGAACAGGTTGGCCATGATGTGGCGGTTGCACATGCAGTACTTCGGTTCACGCGTCGACGAGAACACAATCGAGTCGTCGGGCAGGTAGAGCGGGTCGATGTCGGCCACGCCCGCCGCCCGCGTCAACTGGCGCACACCGGAGCCGTCGGCGTTCATTTCGTAGACGTGGTAGTCGTCGTCGATGTTCTGGCGCATGGCAAACACGATGCGGCGGCCGTCGAAATGGATCTCCGGGTCGCGCACCATGCCGTCGCGCGTCTCGATAAGCGTGCGGATCTCGCCGGTGGCGGGATTGAACGTTTTGATAGCCCCGCCACCCTCGAAGCTGGCTGTGTTGATCTCGCCGGTCTGGAAGATGGTAGCGGTGTTGTGATGGTCCGGGACGTACTGCTTGCGGGCCACGAACAGGATCGGCTGCTCGCATACCAGCGGGTTGGCCAGCAGGGCCTCGCGTTGAAGCGCGCGGAGATCCTCCACGACGGCCTGAGCCTTGCGCAACGCCGATTTCCGCCCTCTCTTCAGTCCGCTTTCGAGTGCTTCCAGACGCGCCTCGTGCCGAGCCAGTTCCTGCAGGAACCGTGTCCCCTGCGGGTAACGCTTTGGGAAGGTGGCCGTGAGATCCGCGATGGCCTGCCGCAGCGCGCCGATGTCGATTGCGCCTAAGAGCGCGCGGGCCTCCGTGCGCCGCTTGCGTTGCGCCCTGTTCTCAAGCCGTTCGCGCGTTACGCCAGAGTCGATGCGGCCCTTGGCCTCGAAATGGTCCAAGGTGACATGCCCCCAGCTCCCGGTGTTCTTGTCTACGACGCGAAGGAACACCGGCTGTCCGACCGCTTCGGGCACGTTCCACTCGATGGACTGCATCGTCTGCGAGCGCTTGCCCTGTGCCCGGCATAGCTCTTTGCCCGCTAGCGTGAACAGGCCGACGAACGTGTTGCTGTGGTCGCCGCCGCCCACGAGGAGCGACATGTCGGGCGAGGAAGGAACGAAGACGGGCGACTCGACGATGCCCGTGAAGCTGTCGTCAGGTTTGTCGTCCTTGGTTTCCAGCGTGGAGAGAAAAAACACCCCGCGCTTATTGTACGGTTTCTTCGTGTGGTGGAAAACGAGGCGGTCGGTGAGGAGTTTGCCGAAAGAGCCCTCAACGACGGTCCAGTCCTGCATGTTGCCCGCTTCGAAGTCGAACCGGACCGTGTCGCGTTGCGCCGCTGCAGCCTGCGGCGGGATTGCCGCCAAGAACAATGCCACTGCACAAACGACCGTCCACCGGGAACGCGCGATCATTGACTGCTACCTCATTCGCTAACGCTACACGCAACGCCGCGATCATTGTAGACCAAACCGACCGCTGGGTAGAAGCGAGTGGAGAGGGCATTCGGCGCAGTTGGGTTTTCGGCGGCAGAATTCCTTGCCGATGAACACGATCAGGCCGTGGTACTCCTGGTAGATGCGCAGGTCGGGCGGGACGTGGCGCTCGAACAGGGCGCGCAGGTCTTCATAGCCGATGCCGGGGTCCACGAGGCCGTGCCGGCTCAGGATGCGGCGGGTGTACGCGTCCACCACGAACACGACGTGATCGCAGGCGTACAGTAGAATGTCGTCGGCCGTTTCCGGGCCGATGCCGTTGACTTGCAGCAACTCGGCGCGCAATTCGTCGCGCGGGAGTTGCGCCATGCGCTTGACACTCCCGCGATGGCCCGTCACCAGGTAGTCGCAGAAATGGCGCAGGCGCTTGGCCTTCACGCGGAAATAGCCCGATGGCGTCAGGGCCTCTTCGAGCGCGTCCGCCGGGCAGTCGAGGATCTTCCTGGGACTCAGTAGCTTCGCGCGCTTCAGATTGGCGATGGCGCGCTCGACGTTAGTCCACGCGGTGTTCTGCGTCAGGATGGCGCCGACGGCGATCTCGAACGGCGAATCCCCCGGCCACCAATGCGTGGGGCCGAAGTGCTCTGACATCAGGCGGTACATGTCCGCCAGCGAACGTTGCATCGACTTCGAGCGTTTGGTCACTCCGCCTTCCTCATCGTGACGCTCGCGCCACGCCCCTCACCGATTTCGTCCGCGAGGCGGCGCATGTTGGTGGCGCACTCGATGGCCCCCGTGCTTTGTACCACGACCAGCCGGGAACCCTCCGGCACTTCGCCGTAGGCCGATTTCATCGGCGCGGTGAACGTCGCGCCGCCGATGGTGACCGCGATGCCGTCGCCCAGCTTCACGCCGATCTGCGCCATGTGGCTGGGCCGGATGTTGGTGACCAGATTCCCATACACATCCGACCGCACCACTTCGCCGTGCACGGCGTTGTCTTCAACGCGCGCCACCGGGAGATCGAGTTTCACCAACGTTTCCAGCTTCGGCCCCACGTCCGCCATCGGCACGCCACATGCCACCGCCGCCGACACCGGCCCGAACACGTCGCGGCCATGGAACGTGTGCGATTCCTCGCCCTGACGCCATAGCGCCTTGTTGGTCAACTCGCGAATCTCCGCCACGCCCAGTTGCTCGACGGCCAGTGTCAGCAGACCGTTGTCCGGCGCGATGAAGCGGTGTCCCGATTTCGTCTCCACCGCGATCCGCTTACGCGGCGTACCCACGCCCGGATCGACCACACAGCAGAACGTCGTACCCGGCGGGAACTCCGCGCACACCTCGGCCAGCATATAGGCCCCCGCCACAACGTCGAACGCCGGTACCGCATTCGTGAGCGAATCGACACGCACCTCGGGATACTTCGAGTACATCGCCCCCTTCAGCGCCCCAACATAGATTGAGTCGGACCCAAAGTCCGTCAGCAGCACCACCATCCCGTTGGGCGCCACCGCGGCCGAGGCAGTTCCCGCCGACAACGCCAGGGCAACCGCGCATACGAGGATAGAAAGTTTTGTTCGCATGAGAGTTCTCCTTCTCTGCAGGAACTCCCATTGTAGCGTCTGCCCGGCGCGTGTGACCACCCGCCTTCGGTGTGTGTGCTCCCCCTATTACGGGCAAGAGTGTTGCACGGCGTGAAGAACAGTTTGGGGAACAAGAGTCATTTGATTGACACTTAATGTGCATTATGCGTAAAGCGAGCACCAAGTGGGGGCATGAAGGTCATTCAATTCGTAGTCCCTGGATTACCCTGGATTACCCGCCAAGGAACATCAAGTCAACTACCCTCGCCTAAAGGCGAGGGCTTGACGGGGCTGGATTGCGCCTGCGAATGAATTCGCCGACGCGCCCCGAAACAACTCGTCAGGCAACGTTCTCTGTCGTTGGGAAAATGTGAACCACAGAGGTCGGGCTCAAATACAGGTCTTCTTGAACTCAAGTTTTCGCCTAAAGGCGAGGGATTTAACCCCATCGTGTGACATTAAGTATGGTGTCACCAGAACTCCGTCTTGCCCTTTCTGCTGTGGGTGCCA
>JAACEL010000293.1 GCA_011682535.1 Nitrospiraceae bacterium
TAAGGGACATAGAAATTACACATCTACCGGTTGTGGACAAATCTTGATGTCCCACCACGGAAGTTCTGGAGAACGGTGCAGTCGTTGCTCGAGTTCTTTTCGCTGCCTTCCGTGAACCTTAACGCCTTTGTCATAGACAGATTCTAGCAGATTCACCGTGGTACGCACCCCCTTCCAGAAAAACCGGCCGGCTCGGTTGAGCACGGTATTGGCACTGTCCAGCAGATACCCGTTCCATGACTTCTCAAGCCCTGCCCAATAGCGCTCTATCGCATTGTACTTGCTGTGGTACGGCGGGTAGTAGACGATGCGGACCGATAGTCCAGTCTCGTCCACGAACTGCACCATGCGCAGAAGAAACTGCGTACGATGGCCACTGCATTCCGGTCCGTTGTCCAAATTGATGACAAGACGCTTAACATCAGGGATATTGCGTCCTCTCTCATGCCACCAGAGAACAAGTCCGTCAACCAGGAAATCACTGGTGTTGTTGCTGGCGGTGAAAAAGAGAAAGGCGCTGCCAGCTACCGCCTCCAAGATGCCGCCAGGCACGAGTTTGTCCTTTGGGCGCATATCATGGTCCCATGCCCGGACCGGTTCAAGACAACGCGAACGTCCACCTCTCGAGTATTCGCCAATATGCACAGTAGCCTTTGTATCCATACTGATTCTCAAGGTTTGCGGGTCCGCATCCGCCAGAGCGTTCATCCGCCAGACGTTCTCGAAGATCGCCTCGGTCTCCGCGGTTTTTTTTGAACCTTCGTCTTGGCCACGGTGCGCAATCGGTACCCCTGGCGGTTCAGGATATTTGAAATCGTCCGCACAGTGGGCAACGTCCCCTCAGACCATCCCTTCTCAAGCAGTGCATCAAATACTGCCTGAGCCGTCATATTCGTATAAAGCAATGTTGTGCGCAGGCGAGGATCGGCTTGGCTATGCGGCTCCATGATCTGGTGAATATCTTCTAACAGCCCGGGATGCTTCTGCTCGGTTTTGGGCTTGTGTCGACTTGAAAGATCGTTCACACAAGATATGCCCGTTTGCAATTCCTTCATGCCTAACTGCACCGTGCTCCGGCTCCAGCCGAATACATCCTCGGCAACTCGATGCTTGCCGTCCAGCAGTGAAAGCGCAACATCCCCCATCGCTTGGCGCCTATCCGGCCAAGGGACTAGATCGACCAAACGCGAAATTAGGTCCACTGTTTGTATGGATACTCCATTGCGAACCAACGTCGATATCTTCATGCTCAAACCCTCCTTTTTCGTAGCATGAAGACATTATAACCGGTATATCAGAAATTTCCAAGCCCCTTACATTTCAGGTAGTACAACTTTCACTCAGGATTGACGCCTGCGACAGAGATTTCTCCCTTCGGTCGAAATGACAAGTCGTGCGCAAGTTTCAAGCCTTTTGGCGGGCTAATCTACGCGCGGATTTGGGTTCGGTCCCGGATTCATATTCTTCGCAGTAGTAGCCCTGCTGGGCGGATACGTCGTGGCCGTAGCCAAACGAACCCCCGCTATGCCCTGGCCGGTTCCATCGACTCCGGCAAGTGTCGAGTCATGGTGTCAGCAGACGTTCAAGCAGTCTCTTGCATGCACGGATACCTTCGAATTCACTCATTCTGTCGCCTTCATACTCGATGCCCACGTAGCCGCTATAGCCGTGTTTGTCCACGACAATCTCGATAAGCCGTCCGAAATCGAGGCTAGTTTCCTCGCCTGTGTGCGGATCGAAGTCGTAGCACTTGGCGCTGACGGCTTTGGCGAAGCTCATCATGAGGTCTACGGCAAGGTACTTGTCGGCTTCCGCGGGAAAGTTGCCGAAGTCGGGGAGCGTCCCGAAGCGTGGATGATCCACGGCGGCCATGAGTTGCACGACCGCCTCCGGGCAGGAGGAAGCCCCCCCATGGTTCTCGAGAATGATGTTGACGTTCTTGCGGTCTCCGTAGTCACAGAGCGCGCGCATGGCGGGCACAGACCTTTCCACAAAGGATCGGAATCCAAGCGCATCTTGGACGATGTCTTTCGGCGCCCCGCCCCAGTTGACACGGACGGATTTGCAGCCGAGGTAGGCGGCGGCATCAATCCAGGCCTTGTGCCGGACAACGGCGTCGTTCCTGGCCCCTTCTTCCGCTGCGCCTAGTTCTCCTTCCGCGTTCACCATAATCAAGTGAATGTACACGTCATGGTCTGCTGCGTTCTTCGAGAGTTTGTCCAGGTATGCAGGCTCGATGGACGGAACCAGCGTGCGTGAAAGCTCGATACAGGCTATACCCAATTCTTCCCGCGCCACCTTCGGCATGTCGAGCAAGGGGAATTTCCCTTTCCCCTCTCCCATGCTCCTGTGGAGCGACCACGATGCCAGCGAGATACCAAAATCGCGTGCCATGAATTTCAGTCCTTTCTTCTTTGTCCTACCCGTTGGAAAAGTCTATAGGCGCTCCCGTCGGAAACCACATCACGACGGCGCGTCGGGCCTCCGTCTTCTGGCCCAGACATAGGGGCTCTACCTGCCGCTCGCAGCCTGTAGCCGAAGCGAGAAGAACAGCGCGGGCATCGCTCCTTTTGTGACACGGGTATCTTCGTTCGACAAGGTCATGGCGGGGATCTGTTGTTCCTCGCTTCCGCCACACGCCGCTCCAGATTAAGAGTCCCGCGTAGGCCCATCGAGGTCGCCTCCTGGCGGATTTCGCCAGGCGATCGATTGGCACATATTCTCGCAGTCTCGGGCCAACTCGGTTGGCCGCATACCGAACCGGTCCCAATTGGGACTCTTATCTTGGAGAGTGAAATGGCTTGAATGTCTCTCCGTGAGTTGGGCGGTTTGTTCCATGCCCGTACCGGCACGGGCGCCTGCATCCAGCTTGGGCGGGGGAGTTCTTGGCAGGCTTGGTCTCGTGCCGCCGCTTTTTCCGAGGGGAGCTTGTTCCCTGGCGCCAACGCTTGTAACGTTATGTTACGCAAGATCTTAGAAAGTTGGAAGCGCGCTTCCGTCCACTGTGGCCGCTGGCAGAACGGCTTTGTCGGGCCAATTCTCAATCTATCGAACGATGATGAACTCACGCTGTCGTTCCACATATACGCGAGGACAATGAGAGGTGGTTCCAACGATTTTGTTAGAGTGGGCGTGACCCGGCGGGAAGCAGACGTCGCCACGGGTCACTGAAACATTTCTTTACTCGTTCTGCTTCCGCGACTGCTGTCCTCTGCAAATGGGAGGCCAGGGAGAGCCAGGCCGATGATTTTCCTAGACACTAGTGACCGTTCCCCTTCATACCCGCGCAAACCCCAGTTGAGCGGCCTTTTGTACCGCCCTGGCCGCCAAGCCATTTGCTTGATTGCAGTATGCGTATTCGCCGGTCTAGTCTGGGCGGAAGCGCCGATTCCCGAACCGCTTCGGACGAAGAACGGTAAGTGGGAAGAACTGGCGCGGAAGTGGGTGAAAAAGCCTTTGGACATCGACGTGCTCCCCGTCGATCCCTTCTTGCCGGATCCGCTGCAGGGGGTGGATACCGCTGGCGTAACCCCTGCGCAGAGGATGGCCGCTTGGGACGATCGCCGGAAGGAGTTGCTCGCGCTGTTCCAGAAATACGTAACCGGTATTGCCCCGCCGCGCCCCGACGATTTGCAGGCCGAAGTACTTCGTTCGTTTGAGGGTGACAGCGCCCTCCTGCGCGAAGTGGAACTCCGCTTCGGGCCGGGTCACCTGGCGAAACTCTGGTTCGAGATCCGAATACCATACGGTGACGGCCCATTTCCGGTTTTCATCACACCCCTCGAGACGGGGGAATGGGCGGACATCGCGCTTCAGCGTGGCTACATTACGGTGTCCTGCGCCAATGCGGACAATCGGGACGACACGGACAGCTTCGTCGAAGCCTACCCCGGGTATGACTGGTCCAAACTCATGCGCCGCGCCTGGGCCACAAGCCGGTGTATCGACTATCTTGAGAGTGTTCCCGAGGCAAATCTCGATCAGATCGCCATTGCAGGCCATTCGCGCTATGGCAAGCACTCCCTGATCGCGGCCGCGTTCGACACACGCATCGCCGCAGTCATTTCAAGCAGCAGCGGCGCGGGTGGATCCATGCCGGCACGCTATTACGACGAACGGGGCTTTGGAGAAGGCCTGGAACGGCTTACTCAGGGATTCCCAGATTGGTACCATCCAAGGCTTCGCTATTTCGCGGGGCGTGAGAACAGGCTGCCTTTTGATTTTCATGAGCTTGTCGCGTCGATTGCACCGCGTGCCTGCCTCCTCAGCATCGCGTACAACGACGGTGTTGAGGATACTTGGGCGATGCAGCAGACCTATCTAGCGGCGCGGCCTGCCTACGAGTTCGCCGGCGCCGGCGACCGGCTACGCATCTTGTGGCGCCACGGATTGCACGAACTCTGGCCGTACGTCTTCGAACGGTACATGGACTGGTGCGACCTGCAATTTGGGCGCGGGGACTACCGTTTCCCCGAACGGCTGATCCATCCGTGGAACTGGGACGCTTGGCGCCAAACGTATGAGAATCCTCCTGCGCCGTCCGCCTTTCCCGTGAAGACCTACAATGACCTACTGCGGCTGGAAGCGGGTCAAGGGATAACAACGACGCAGGATTGGTCTGCGAAGCGAGGCGCAATCCGGGAGGAAATACGCCGGCTGCTGGGCGAAGGCAGCCCGTGGGTCCGGGATCCGCAACGCGACTTCTCTGGGCATACGAATGTACTGGGCCGATACCTGGCCGTGGGGATGGACAATCTCCTCGGGCGGAGCGACAAAGTCGCGCTGCTCGGCAAAGAGGACGAAGGCAAAGGCGTGGCGTTACAGCGTCTGGTTCAGGACACGAGTATGACGGGCTATAATTTCGGCCTTGAGACCGTGGCGAAGGCCTTAGAGACCTCAGTGCTCTTTGGGGACTTCATCACGGGGGAGATCTACACCTCCGCCGACTTCGACACGTCGAAGGCAAAGGCGCCGGCGGTGCTTTTTCTCCACGGTTTCTCGAGCGCCATGGGGTACTCCGCCCATTACAAACGAGGACCACAACTCTACCACACGTTGGCCCGGGCCGGTTACGTCGTCTTCTGTTTCGACCAGATCGGTACGGCCCGGCGTGTCCAAGAAGTCGAGGGTTTCTACAAACGCTTCCCACAGTGGTCCTTGCTGGGCAAGATGGTTCGCGACAGCCAGGCGGCCTTGGACGCCATGGAGCGGATTCCGTACGTTGATAGCAAGCGCATATTCGTTGTCGGCTTTGGCGGCGGCGCCTTGGTGGCCCACCACCTTCTCGCATTGGATGATCGTCCGGCCGGCTTCGTCACCGTGTGCGGGGCGCCTCCCTTCCGCACGGACACCGCTGACAAGGGAACCGGAGGAATCCGCCGGTGGGCGCAGTTGCGCATGTTGCTCCCCCAACTCGGTTTCTTCGTCGGCGAGGAATCACGCGTGCCGTATGACCTCGATGAATTGATCGCCTGTGCCGCTCCCCGGCCCGGGCTTCTCATCAGTCGTGAATGGGACTGGCAGTGTCCGCCCCAAGCGGTCGAGGAAGCGGTCGAGGCTGCGCGGGGCGTTTATGCCCTACACGCCGCGCCGGACAATCTTAAGCATGAAGTGCAACCCGGGATCGCTTCGCTGGACGTCGCCGCCAAGCAACGTATTCTCGATTGGCTGAACAGCGTCGCCCAGTGAGCATCCACACCGTGGCGCGCTCCTTTGAATGAGGACAGACGAGACAAACGATGATCATTACGGTGTTGCACCGCCCTAAACCGGGAGATCTGTATCCCTTGTTCCGGCTGCAACAAGACATGGTCCACCAACTCGGGCTGAAGGCGACGATCTTGGCCATTTGGCCGATCATGAATGAAGAGCGCATCGTTGACGACATGCTCGGTTTTCGCAGGAAGCATGGAGACGAAATCGGCCTCTTCTTTGGCGACTTGGCGTGTCCGGAGTTTACGGAGACGACCGGCCATGTACAGAACGCATTCTGGCTCTACTCGGCCGAGGACAAACGCCGCATTGCGGGGACACTTCTCGAACGTTTCGAGCGTTGTTTTGGCGGACCGCCGCGGTCCGTGGCCGGCTTCTGTCTCGACGCGTCGTCTTTGAGAATCATCAAAGAGATGTGCCCAGCGGTCGAGACGGCATGCGCATGTTGTTTTGAAGAAGGCGTACCTACGTTTCATGGCACGAACAACTCCTGGTATTTGTTCAATGAAGGAGGGCCTTGGGGTCCGTGGTATCCCTCGAAGAGCCACACCCTCCGCCCTGCGCTTTCCGAGGAGGACTCCGCGGGTGTTGTCGCCGTACCGCATCTCGCGCGTGACATGGCGCTCTCTTATGAAAGCCGGAACGATTTTTTCAGCAGTCACCCGCCAAATGTGCTTCGCGGAAAAGGCAACGATGGAGACGAATGCCCCTACAGCCTGAACCTGATTGACGAGTACCGGCGGCAGGAACGCTACAACAACGGTTTTTCGTATATGAATTTATTTGTGAGCCCAAACTGGCTCGGTCATAGCGTGAATTTCGAGGAGACGCCGGAGGTCGCCCAAAAGCTGTATCGAATCACTTCAATACTTGGCGGAGCTGCGCGACGTGGGCCAAGTAACCGATATGCACTTGGGCGAATTCGGCCGCTGGTATCGAAACAACCAGCCCATCATTCATTCAGACGTGTGCTTGGCCCGCGAAATTCTCTTCGGTTCGGGTAAGGACTACGTCTGGTACATCAATCCGCACTTGCGTATTCTCATCGATCCGGCCCAAGGTGGGTCGATCGGCGATCTCCGCGCGTATGTGGACGATATCGATGGCGCCACCGGACCGGATACGCCACAGCTGGCCGACGCGAGTTATCCGTATTTGATTCAATCGCAGCGGCGAACGGGCTTGGCGAACCACGCCTTCGACGGCGCGCGAACCACGCTGCGTGTATGGCATGGCGATGATTTCCAGGATCTGGCCTACTGCCGCTGCCGCTGTGCCGCCGTTGATCGCGATGGGGACGCGGTAACCGTCCGCCTCACACCGGCCACGGTGAGTTTCCAAGAGGGCGTTTCCGCTACCGTCGAGACCTCCTATTGTTTCCCTGGCGATGCCAGAGTGATCGTCGAGCGCCGACTTGTTGGTGGCGAGGAGACCTTCCGGCTGGAGGAGTACGTGAAAGGGTGCTACGGCGCGACTGAGTACCCCGAAGACATGCATGGTGTCATGCTTTCTGTTCACGGGGACAACACGGCTGAACTCACCTATGAGTATGCGAACCGGAAACTGGTTACGTCCAATGCAAACGCCGTGCGGGCATGCGTGCCGCAAGTAAATACGGACTTGTCGCTAGCCACGCTCGATGGCCCGGCATGCGAAGGCCGTGCAGAGGAGGGCTTCTTGTTCAGTCCCTTCTTTACGCTCACTCTATCGCGCAATGTAAAACCTGGGGAAACAATGCGATCATGCTTATCCGTGGCCAAAATCCATTGAGTTTGCGCTGTCCCGTCTGCCTGGGAAAGGACATGGACATTGTCCTTCTGAAGAAGGGTGAGGAGTACTACTGCATCAAGTGCAGCTATACGGGCACCGCAGCCGATATTCAAGAGGCCTACTCACATTTTCGCAGCAGGTACCGGCTCATCGGGACCCGGTTGCCGCTGTCGGATTGATCGCGAGGCCGGTTGGTGAATAGGCCCATACTCAAGGTGGTGCGAAGATGAACCCCATTCGAGAAAATTTGGACGCAGTCAACACTCTCGTCAATGTGGATGAGATGTTGGCGATGATGTCGGAATTAACGGAGGTGGAACTCCCAACGGACTTCACTTCTTTCGAGGCGGCCGTGGCCTATGCCTCGGAGCGATTCACTCAGGCCGGTACAGAATGCGAGAATCTTTGCTTCCCCGCCGACGGCCAGACCGAGTATCACACCTACACGTCGCCCATCGGCTTTCGGACGCACGCCGCACGGTGTGAGACCATTTCCCCTGAACGGATACTCTTGGGTGATCGATCGGATGAGCCGCTTACCGCAGTGGTCGGAACGGGACACACCGGCGCCGAAGGGGTCGTTGCCGAAGTCGTCCGGGCCGATTCTCCCGAAGATCTGACAAAAATGGGCGCCTCCGGAAAACTCGTATACTGCCGCGGTGTTCTTCCAAGCGGCCTGCGCGCCGCGGTGCTCGCTGCCGGCGGTCTCGGTATCATCGGTTGTTGCATGCCCAACCCGGAAAACAACTATGACCACGTGTGCTGGACGAATACCTGGGATCCGGAGCCGGACGGCTGGTTGCCGACCAAGGCGGCGGCGGCGGAAAACCTTCCCGGCGTGTGCATCTCGCCCCGGATGGGGGATCGCCTTCAGGCGTTGCTTTCTCAAGGCCCCGTGACCGCCAAACTCACCATCACGGGGGAGTACTTCGAGGGCAGCCTCCCTAGTCTCTACGCCTGCGGCCCGGGCGACTTCGACCAGGATGTCTTGATCACTGCACATCTTTTTGAATGCGGCATGGATGACAACGCATCGGGTGTGACGGTGTCCTGGGCGACTGCCGACATTCTGAGAAGACTCGCCGATCGGGGGAAACTGGCCAAGCAGCGCCGTCGCCTCTGTCATTTCCATGGCCAAGAGTGCTACGCGGTTCTGGCTCTCCATCGCTTCCATCCAGAGATTGTGGGGCGCTGCCTGGCCAATCTCACCATCGACCAAGTGGTGCAGCAAGGGGTGGACCTGGTTTCCTATCGTGGTCTCCTGGCTTCGAGCGGCTTCCACGAAATCCTGCTCGATTTGATCGCACGAGAGGTAAGGGCAGCGACGGGAATCATGTGCAGGCGTATCCCCCTCTTCGATATCAACTGTAATCTGCTGGCGGAACCCGCACTGGGCGGCGTTCCCTCCTCCTGGCTAGGGCCAAGCGCAGGCGCCACCGCCTATCACAGCTCGCTTGATCGGCCCGGTTCACTTAAAGTCGACCTCAATCATGTTCGCGGGGCCGCACTTTTTGCATCGACGTGGGCCGCTTTTCTGACGACCGCGTCGACGGAGGAAGCGCTCTGGCTGCTGAACAAGGTGCAGGCAAAAACCTACGAGGATCTCCATGAAGGACGTGTCCAGGACGCATGTTTTCATCGATTGCTCCGGTGCAAAGAAGTGGAATCTCTCAAGTCCCTGGTAGCACAGGGGGACGAGGGCCGTTTCGCGGCACAAGCAGAGCCTTTTCTTGAGGAACTTGCGGGTATCGATCCTGGAGATTGTGTCTATGTTCCCGCAGGAACCCCCAGAGCCATCGGCAAGGCAAAATGCGTGTACCCGCATACGTTGGTCCCGGGTCCCGTGACCGCCCGTTTCTTCACTGAAGACGAGCGCGCCTTGGTGGGCCGGTCCAAGTGGAGTGCACGACAACTGGCGATGAAGGCCTGGGCCGATGGGAGCCGCAATGTCTATGACATTGCCCGGTTCGTGGACATGGAGACGCCGCAGGCCGGCGGGCCTACAGTGGACGAAGTACTGTCCGTTTTTGAGGTCTATGCCCACGCAGGGATTGTGGAATTGCGGGATGAGCCTTCCTTTCTCCCGGATGATTCGTAATCGACGATGCCACGTGCCTCTTACTTCGTTACACGCGGCCTCATCCCAAAGAGGAACCGCATGGGGGACCATCGCCGTATGGCCAGGTCATAGATGGCCCAAGTCACAATAACGGCGCCCACCACGATGAGCAAGTATCGAACCATGAGCGGGGCGTCCCAATGCACGACCTTCCAGGCGATGATCACCAGCACGGTCTGGTGAACGATGTAAAAGGGGTAGCTGCCTTCGCGCACGTGGGGCAGGAGACGATTCTCGATGCGGAGGAACTTCGACCCGGCCGCGAGGATGGCCACCACCCAGAACCAGGTCCGGAACGCGCTGAGAAACATGAGCAGAATCCACGGCAGCGACCAACCGGGCTCAACCCACCACTCTTTCAGCATCAGGCCAATGCCCAGCGCCGTGGTGAGAATCCCGCCGATCAAGGCGGCGACACCGTGGCGTTCGATGGCGCGCCAGAAGCGTTCGTCGGAGGCGATCAGGAAGCCAATCACGTACAAACACAAGTACCAGGACAGCATGGCCCAGTCGCCGACCAGGGCCCAGGTCCACGGATATTTGGCGCGGAGGAGGACTTCGGTGATGCCGAAGGGAACGGCGAACAGGAAAATGACGCCGGGCCACGCGCACGCCGCGGCGAGCTTCGCGATCAGGCGTTGCCCCCAAGCCTTGTTGAATTGCAGGAGCAACGGCAGGGCAAGCAGCGAGATGACGAACAGATAGAGGATAAACCACAGATGGGCCCACGTTAGATTCCCTTGGGGCCATGGACCGTTGAAGAAATGAGGGTAGAATGCGAGATAGGAGCCTTTGAACCCCTCGTACAGGTTCCGGCAATAGGCCTGGGGCGGAACAACCACCAACGTGCCGAATACGAAGGGAATGAGGAGCCGGGTGAAGCGCTCTTTCACGTATTGCCGCGTCGAACGAACGCGCAGGGCATAGCACGCCGCCACTCCCGCAAGCACGAAGAGCGCCGGCATCTGCCAACGATTGCAGAACCACGCGAAAAACGCCATGGGCCGGCATTCTTCCCCCGCGCTGATCTTGTACGTGCCGACGCCCACAAACGGGAGCGTCCCGTGATAGGCCACCACGGCCAATACGATTAGCCCGCGCAACCAATCAATGTCCATCCGCCGCTCGGGGTGCGGGTCTTCCTTTGCCAACTCCAGATTCCCATGACCCATCACAGAAGGCCTCCCCAGTCGTTAGAGCAGAGGACAGGAGATTTCTCCCTCCGGTCGAAATGACAAGCTGGGCGCAAGTTCACACTGGAGAAT
>JAACEL010000036.1 GCA_011682535.1 Nitrospiraceae bacterium
CCTTGAGGCTCACCTCCACGACGTAGCCGTCGCCGTGCGATTGGACCGTGCGCTGACCCTTCTTCTTGCACGCACGCGCCAGGTCTTCCAGCGGCACGGCGCCGGACGGGGGGGCAGGGATGCTGTCTGCCCCCGCGGTCCGCAGCGCGCGTTCAACCGCCGTGCGGACGTCGATGTCCGGATCCTTGAGATGGGCTTTCAGCGCCGCGAGCGCCTGCCCGGCCGTCTTTCCCAGGAACTCCGCCGCGTCGCGGCGCAGCACCCATGCCTCCCGTCCATTTGCCAACGCCGCAACGGCCTTCTTCACCTGTTTGTACATTCCCCGTCCCTCCTGACTGGCTATCATTCTAGCAGGGGATGGCCAAGGCTGCAATCGGGGTGAGTGCTCCCCCATTTCCACGGACGGTCGAAGGGCGTGAACCTTTCACTTCTGGGATGTTTCGGACGCCCCGCGCCGGGCGAGGGTGCGCCGAACGGTGGATAGGCCCGAAGGGCTGGCAGCACACAGCCTGCCGCCCCTACCGGGGCTAGGGGCAATCACTTCGCGAGCCCCAAGTGCAACTTTGGGAACGAGGTTGGTGAGAGGCCTCAGCGCGGATACGGTTCCCTGGAAAACGGACGCCAAACTGGGGATGAGTCAGATCGGGGAGGGGGGAGCCTCCGTTATCCGTTGCTGGCAAGTCCGATGGTCTGCGCAAAGCGCCGGAAAAAGCCCGCCTTGGCGGCGCCGGTCTGGGCACGCTGCTGGATGAGCTTCGTGCCAAGACTATGGACACACTTGGTGGCCGGCGCATTCGGAAAACTGACCATAAACGGGCAGCTTTGCATGACGCCCTGGGACACGTGGGGGTCGCGCAGGATATGACCCAGATACGACACGCGCAGTCCCAGATACTGCTGGGCCACGCGGGACAGGTTATTGGCGACCGCGAGGCCCTGCTCGGGACTGGCCACCATGTTGACGATAAGGCGGAACACGGCGTCGTCGCGCCGCGCGTGAATCGCCTTGATCGTCGCGTAGGCGTCGACGATGGCCGAGGGCTCGGGGGTGGTAACCAGCAGAACCTCGTCGGCGGACGCGGCGAACGACACCGCGTTCTGGCCGATGCCCGCCATGGTGTCGATGACGATGAAGTCGGCGTTCTCCTGCAATTTCTTCAGGCCTTCGAGCACGTTCTGACGCGCCTTGGACGACAGGTCCGCCAGTTTCGCCAGGCCCGACGTGCCGGGAACGATCTCGATGCCGCCCGGGCCTTTGACCAGGATCTGCATCAGCGTCTTTTCGCCGTCGATCACGTGCTGCAGGTTGTAGAAGGAGTTGAGCCCCATCAGCACTTCGACGTTCGCCAGGCCCAGGTCGGCGTCGAGTACGGTGACCCGCTTTCCCTGGGCCACGAGCGCGATCGCGAGGTTGACGCTGGTGCTGGTCTTGCCAACACCGCCCTTGCCGCTGGTAACCGCCAGCACCCGGCCGGCCTGGTGGCTCTTTCGTACGAATTCGCGAAGATTATGCGCTTGGTCCAACACCGCTCCCTCCGTTTCTCAGCAACAGTTTCGCCACCTTGCCGGCACTCGCCAACTCTATGTCGTCGGGCACGTTCTGGCCGGTACTGAAGTAACTCAGTGGCAGATTCGCTTCTGCAGCGATACTGTACAACCCGCCATACTGGCGCGCTTCATCTAGTTTAGAGAACAGTAACGACGTCGGCCGCAGACGCTTGAAGTTTGCCACGGCACTACGTAGTCCTTCCAGTTGCGTGTTCGCCGCCAGCACCAGCATCACCGCGTCCGGCCCGAGCGACTCGACGATCTCTTGCAGTTCATCGGTCTGCGCCACGTTGAACTGGCTTCCGCCGGCCGTGTCGACCAGCACGAGGTCGTAGTTCGTAAACGAACGCAACGCCTGGTCCAATTCGCCGGCCGTGTTGGCGATCGTCATCGGCAATCCGATGATGTCTGCATACACCCGCAGTTGCTCGGGGGCCGCCACACGGTACGTGTCGGTCGTGATCAGTGCGACGCGCTTACGCTTCTCCACCGCGAAATGGGCCGCCAGCTTCGCCGCGTTCGTCGTCTTGCCGACACCCGTCGCACCGACCAGCGCCACCACCTGGCGCGGTCCGTTCGTCAGGCGGATACCGCCCGTCACGCTCATCCGCTTCTGCATTTCCATCTTCAGGCGCGCCGTGAAAACGCGCGGATTGCGAATCACGTTCGAGTCGCTGCCGTTGACAACCGCCGCCACGAGCGACGCGGCCATCTTCGGGGCCACACCGGTCGCCAACAGCTTCTGATAGTGCGGCGCGAAGTCGTCGGAGAATCCCTCGCTCGGGGTCGCCGCCACCACGACATGGAGCAGATCGCGCATCTCGCGCACCTCGTGCTGAAGTTCCTCGATGCGGCGGCTCTCGGCGCGCTTCTCAGCCACCGGCGCCGCTTCCCGCGCACGCACGCGCGCGGGCAGGATGGCCGGGCCTTGCCGGGTGAGGGCGGAGGAAGCCTCCAATGGGGGCTTGGCCTTGAGCACGGCGGAACCAGTTGCCTGCGGCCCCGTGCTCATCCGGGTCTGCGCATCGCTGACCAACTGCCGGAAGTGGGTCACGGTCTCGTTGATATTCTTGCCGGGGTCGGGCGTGCCGGCTCCCTGCGCGGCCCGATAGCGGCGTTCGGCCAAACTGGGCCTGCGCGACAGGGGCGCGATCGGCATCTCGGCGGGGCGGGCGGTCAGTTCAACCATCCGGTATCCCAGGAAGCCCAGCAGGCCCCCCTCGGTGACCTCCGACGTGTTGACGACGACCGCGTCCCGCCCGAGCTTGCGCACCATCTTCTGGTATGCGGCGTCGTACGTCTCTGCCTTGAATTTGTGTAGAGTCTGTCCCATGTTACGCGCCCACCTGTCCTTCGCTTTCCAGTTGCGCCGCGGGATCCACCTCGTTATACGAAAGCACCATGACCTTGGGCTGCTGGCGCTCGATCATCCGTTTCACGTAGCGCCGGACCGGCGCCGAAGTCAACACCAGAGGCTCATGGCCCATCATGACCATAGGTTGCACCGCCTCGATCGCCGCCTGCGCGATCGCCGTGGCACGCTGGGGGGCCAGTGGGATGTGTTCGCCCGTTTCCGACCGCTGCAACGCATCGAGAATCTCCTGCTCGATGGCCGAGTCCACCGTAACGACGTGCAGCTTGCCTTCTTCGTCGACGAACTGCGACGTGATCTCGCGGGCCAGACGATGGCGCGCGTACTCCGTCAGCAACTCGGCGTCGCGGGTCCGCGGGGCGTAGTCCGCCAGCGTTTCGAGGATGGCCTCGAGGTTGCGGATCGACACGCGCTCGCGCAGCAGATTGTGCAGCACCTTCTGTAGTTCGCCAAGCGTCAGTAAGTTGGGCAGCAACTCCTCGACCACGCTGGGTGAGGTGTCCTGCACGTGTTTCACCAGCCGTTGGACGTCCTCGCGGGTCAGCAGTTCATCCGCATGGCTGAGAATTAACTCCGTCAGGTGCGTCGCCAGGACGGCCGGCGGCTCCACGATCGTGTAGCCCAGGTTCTGCGCGCGATCGCGGTTCGCCGGAGATACCCAGATGGCCGGCAGGCCGAAGGTCGGCTCGGTGGTCGGCACGCCCTCGATTTCCTCTTCCGCCAGCCCGGGATTCATGGCCAGGAAATAGTCCGGCAACAGTTCGTAGCTGGCGATCACGGCCTCGCGCAGTTTCACGCAGTACTCGTTGGGCCGCAGGCGCATGTTGTCGATGATCCGCACGACGGGCACGACGAACCCCATCTTCGTGGCCATCTGCTGCCGGATGATCTGGATCCGGCTGAGCAGGTCGTCACCCTGTTTGGGGTCGGCCATGGGAATCAGGCCAAAGCCCAGTTCGATCTTGAGGGGATCGACCGTGAGCAGATCTTCCGTTCGCGGCGGAACAGCGGCGACCTCCTCCCCGGCCAGTTCAGTGGCCAACGCAACGGCCCGCTTCCGCTCTAACGACTGTTTGGACTTATAAGCGCCGACAAACAATAGCAACGACGCCACTATGAAGGGAATCTTGGGCATGCCGGGGGCCAGGGCAAAGATGACCAGCAATATGGCGGCTACGGCGAGCGCGCGCGGGTATTGGGACAACTGCCGGCCGAAGTCGGCGCCCATATTCTCCTGGGTGGCTGTGCGCGTGACGATGAGGCCCGCCGACGTGGAGATGACCAAAGCAGGCACTTGGGTGACCAGCCCGTCGCCGATCGTCAACTGTGTGTAGACGCGCAAGGCGTCGGTGAACTCCATGCCGCGCATGAGGATGCCGATGACGAATCCGCCGATCACGTTGACCAGGGTGATGATCAACCCCGCGATTGCGTCGCCGCGCACAAAGCGCGTGGCGCCGTCCATCGCGCCGTAGAAGTCGGCCTCCTGCTCGATGTCGCGCCGGCGCGTGCGGGCTTCGGCTTCGGTGATCAGGCCGGCATTGAGGTCGGCGTCTACGCCCATTTGTTTGCCGGGCATGGCGTCCAACGTGAAGCGCGCCGCAACCTCTGAGATGCGCTGCGCGCCGCGGGTGATCACCACGAACTGGATCACGACGAGGATGACGAAGACCACAAAACCCACGACGAAGTTGCCGCTCGTCACGAAACTGCCGAAGGCCTGGATTACCTTGCCCGCGTTGGCTTCGGCGAGGATGAGGCGGGTCGAGGCGACGTTGAGACTGAGACGGAACAAGGTCAATACGAGCAGCAGTGACGGAAACACGGAGAAATCCGTCGGCCGCTGCAGGTAGATGGTGCCCAACAGCAGCACGACCGACAGCGAAATGTTGACCGTGAGCAGCGTGTCCAGAATCCACGTGGGCAGCGGGATGACCAGCACCACGAGGATGCCGATCACGAAGAACGCAAGCACGATGTCCTGGTTCTCCCGCAGGCTCCATCGCGACTGCGGCTGCGTCTGTTCGAGCGGTACGGCCAACCCTAAAACTCCTCAGTCCAGCGGCTACGCCGCTTGCGGCGTGCTGCTCCACGCCTGACTGCGTTCACGAATCTTCTCTTCACGGCGATCGATCTGGTACACGTACGCCAGCACCTCGGCCACCGCGCCAAACAAGTCCCCCGGTACGGGATCGTCGACTTCAACCGTGCGATACAGCACACGGGCCAGCTCGGGTTTCTGCACGATGGGCACGTCGTGTTCGACGGCCAGGTCGCGGATGCGTTCGGCCACCAAGCGCGCACCCTTAGCCACCACCAGCGGCGCGGGCATATGGGCCGCGTCGTAGCGCAGGGCGATGGCGTACCGCGTGGGGTTCGTGATAATCACGTCCGCCTGCGGCACGTTGGCCATCATGCGTTGCATGGCGATCTGCCGCTGCATCTGTCGAATCCGGCGCTTGATCAGCGGGTCGCCTTCGAACTGTTTCATCTCTTCCTTGGCTTCCTGCACGGTCATCTTCAACTTCGACTCTTGCTGGGCATACTGGAACGCAAAGTCGAGCGCGCCCAACACGAGCAGCGCCAACACGCACCGCCACCATACCGAGAAGATGAGTCCGCCCACCGCCGGTACCAGCGACTGGGGTGTGAGGTACATCAAACTCACGAGCTCGTCCATCCGCCCGCGCATGGTCAGCCATACGATGTACACCACCGTGGCGATAACGAGGACCGATTTGATGAGCTTGACCAGCGCCTGCAGATTGAACAGGTTGCCAAGACCTTTGATCGGGTTGATTTTGTCCAGTTTCGGAGTCAACGGCTTGGCCGTAAACAGGATGCCCACCTGGAGCACGTTGGCGGCGACTCCCACGATCATCATGACGGTCATAAACGGCAGAATCACCCGTGCCAGTTGCAGCAAGGCGCCACCGGCGATCGACTGGGCGGTGGCGGTGTTGACGACCAACTCGCCGGCATGCGAGAACAGATAGCGAGTCAGGGCGACCACCCGCTCCATCATTTGCGGCCCGAAGTAGCGCAGCGCCGCCATGGCGGCCAACAGCGCGAACGCCGATGTCAGATCCTGACTGCGTACGACCTGGCCTTCCTCCCGTGCGCGCCGCCGCTTCTGCGCAGACGCGGGAAGTCTTTTTTCGCCTGCTTCATCCGGCATGGGTCATCTATGCCATTCCGTCAATTAAGACCGACACGTTCCGGAACATCCGGTCGAACATGCCCTCGATAATCATCAAGTAAATGTTCAGCGACATGGCCACCACGAACAAGGCGATCCCGATCGTCAGTGGGAATCCCACTGCGAACAACTGAATTTGCGGCACCACCCGTCCGATCAGTCCCATCACGAAATACGCCACCAACAGCGCCGTAGCCACCGGCGCCGCGATCATCAACCCATCGAAAAACATCGCGCTGCCCCACCGGTTTATCTGCAGCGCCAACTCCGGACGCGCCACGAACCCCCCGAGCGGGATCTTGTCGAACGTCGCCACGATCGCCCGGATCATGACGTGATGTCCGTTCGCGCTCAACAACACCAGCACCGCCAGGATGTACAACAGAAAACCAAACACCGGGAACTGCGTCTCGAACGCCGGGTTGAACACGTTCACCAACGCGAAGCCCGATTGCATGTCCATCAACTGGCCGCCGATCTGAATCGCGCCGAACACCAGCGTCATCACGAAACCGATCGACAGACCGATGAGTACCTCCCCGACCGCGAGCAATCCGAACGGAAGCGCCTCGGACGGCAGCGTGCTCGACAGGGCCGCCACGCTCGGCGTTATCAGCATCGCTGTCAACCCTGTTATGCCTATCTTCGCTACGAGTGGAAAGTTGCGCGAGCCCAGCAGGGGGGCCGTGATCACGAGGCCGCTGATGCGAACCAGCACCAGCACGAACACTTTGAACACCTCGACCTCGATCACCAGAAACTCGTCCATCGGCCTTGTCCCCGGCTAGGAGCCGGACTCCTAGCGCACTATCTTGTAGAATTCGCCGAACAAAGGCTCCACGAAATTCATGAGCACCGCCATGATCCACGGCAGAAACAGTACAAACGACACCATAACCACGATGATCTTCGGTACGAACGTCAGCGTGATCTCCTGGATCTGGGTGACCGACTGGAAGATGCTGATAATCAGACCGACTGCCATGCCCGCCAGCAGCATGGGGGCCGCCGCCAGCAACGTCGTCAGGAGTGCGTCGCGGCCGATGATAAGCACGTCGTCGATATTCATCCGCTTTCCTTCCTCGTACCCATCAGGAAAACACCCTGTGTCGGCTCAGCCCCACGACAGGTTCGGGTGGGGGCCGCAAATTGGGGCCATTTCACCTTTCGCGTCAAGATACCACAATATATAGAGGTTGTCAACATGAGAGACAACAATGAATTGCGTTTTGCGACCCCATAGGCACACACCCTGGTACCCCATCGGGCCGCGCTCTCGTTTTCGCAGTTTTTTCGAGATTAGCCCAGAGAAATGCTAGAATGCCCCAGACAAATGCGCCGTGCGTTCAGAACCGATCGCATAATATGGTATCCTTTATTGGTTTGTAGGAACGAGGTAGTCTATGACGGTGGCGAACCGAATACTCGTTGTTGACGACGAAATGGTCATCCGCACTCTGCTGGTCGATATTTTGACCGAGGAAGGATTCGACGTCGAATCCGCCGAGAACGGCCGTGAAGCGCTCAGCATGTTGGCCGATCCCGGGGAGTTCGTAATCCTTTTTACGGACATCATGATGCCGGAGATGAACGGCATCGAGTTGATCCGCGAGGCGCGCAAGGACTATCCGGATCTGATCCCGATCATCATGACGGGGTTCGCCACGCTCGAGACGGCGCGGGCGGCAGTGAAGGAGGGCGTGTACGACTACGTACTCAAGCCCTTCAGCCTGAGCGAGATCAAACTGGCGGTCACCAATGCCATTGAGCGCTACTCGCTTTCTCACGAGAACGCGCGCCTGCGCGAGATCACCGAACTGTTTCACATCAGCGAATCACTGGCTTCCATTCACGAAGAACAGCGGCTGTTGGACTACGTGCTGCACGCGGCGCTGGAGCGGGTGAACGCGGAGCGCGGTTCGCTCATGATGACCACCGAAGACGGCCGTGCGCTTCGCGTGGCGGCCAGCGTGGGTTTGCCTGTGACGGAAACGCACGCGATGGTCGACATGGGCAGCAGCATCTCCGGCTGGGTGGCCGAGCACGCAGAGCCGCTGCTTGTGGGCAACATTCACGACAATCCCGAGTTGATCGCAATGAGCCGCAATCTGAGCGATCGCTCCTTCATCTCCGTGCCGCTGGAACGCAAAGATCCACGTGATGGTCTGCCGCAGACGGTGACGGTGGACGTGCCGCGCGTGATCGCCGTGCTCAACGTCAACGCCAAGAAGGGCGGGGGAGAATTCTCAGAAGGCGATCTCAAGATCCTCAGCATCGTGGCCAACCATGCCGCCGCCGCGTTAATCAACGTGCGCCTGATCGAAGACCTCGAGAGCACCCACCTCGCCACGCTCCAGTCCATGAGTCTCGTTCTCGAAGCCAAAGACGCTTACACAAGCGGTCATAGCGAGCGCGTGCGCGACTACTCCCTGCTCGCGGCGCGCAAGATGGGAATGTCCGAACAGGACATCGAGATTCTGCGCGTCGGGGCCGTACTGCACGATGTCGGTAAAATTGGCGTGAGCGACGCCGTGCTCAACAAGAGCGGAAAACTCACCAGCGAAGAGTGGGAGGCCATCCGCCGCCACCCGTCCGTCGGTTACGACGTGCTACGCCCCGTCCGCACGCTCGCCCCGGAGCACCTGCAACTGATCCGCAGTCACCATGAGCGGATGGACGGCCAGGGGTATCCCGACGGTTTGGACGGCGACAACATTCCGCCGTTGACGCGTATCATCGCCGCGGCGGACGCTTACGACGCGATGGCCAGCACCCGCGCATACCGCCGGGCGTTGTCGACCGAAGAGATCGTCGGCCAGATCGCCGAGCACGCGGGCACGCAGTTCGACCCCGACGTTGCGCGCATCTTCATCGAGTTGATCGAAAGCGGCGAGCTGTCCTAGCCCTCCCTCGTCGAACTCGGCGTGTTTCAGGCGGGTTCCTGCTCCCCGGCCGTTACGAAGACGATCGTATCTCCCTTTCGCAGGCGAGGCAGATCGGACACGTTGTGGTGGCGGCCATCGCGATAGATGCGCAACACGGCCACGCCGGGGATGTCGCCCGGATGCTTCCCCACTTCATGATGGGTCACGGGACGTTCGTCCAGCTTGAGTGCGCCGCCGACGGTCAGCATGTCCTGCATGGTCTCGACCAAGTGGGCACGCCGCGTCGCGGCCGCCATGAGGTTGCCGCCTGCCGCCGCCCGCGAGATGATCGTGTCGGCGCCGACACGCTGGAGCACCTTCACGTTTTCCTCCTCGAGACACATCGCGATAAGCCGTGCATTAGGATTGAGCGTCTGCGCCGTCAGCGCGATGAGCACAGCCGTGTCGTCGCGTCCCGGACAGATGAGCACGTAGGCCGCACGATCGATCGCGACGGACTGGAGCACGTGTTCGCGGGACGGATCGCCCTGGATGGCAAGCAGGCCCATCTCGGCCGCGTCCGCCAGCACCAACTCGTTCGTATCGAGCACGACAATCTGATCGGCAGGCGTGCCCTGCAGCAGCAACTCCTGCGCAGCCACCCGGCCGGTGTTGCCGAAGCCGCACACCAGCACGTGATCCTGTAATTTCTCAACGGCGCGTTTCATACGGTATTCCTCCCGAAAGCGCTGGATGATCACTTGGTAGGCCGTGCCGACAAACGTGAAGATCACCAGGAAACGAACCGGGGTCAACAGGAACGCATCCGTCAAGCGCGACATCGTACCTACGGGCACGATATCGCCGTAGCCCACGGTGGTCACGGTCACGAGAACGAAGTACAGGCATCCAAGCAGATTGGGACGTTCCCCCGTGTGCATGTCCACCAGTCCGCCTTCGACGTGTACGACGAGGACCAGAACCATCAGCACGGCCACTACGGCCCCGAAGCGCAACGCCAAACCGCGGACCGTCGGTGGCTCGACGGGCGTATAAAGCTTACCGGCCATGGACAGAGCATACACGCGACGCGCGCACGCGATCCAGCGATCATTGGGTCTGCGTCATAATCTGGGAACCAGATGCCCCGCGCGTGGGGAGGGGTCAGGTCCACCCTTCTTCACCCACCAGGGGGACGAAGATGCAGCCAACGCCTCCGGTCTCGATGAATTCGCCGGGCGTACGCTGTAGGACGACGAGGCGTTGCATGTCGCGGGCGCCGACGGGGCAGACGAGACGGCCGTCGATGGCCAGTTGGCTCTTGAGGGCTTCGGGCACGTGCGGGCCGCCCGCGGTCACGATGATGACGTCGTAGGGGGCGTGCTCGGGACAGCCCAGCGTGCCATCCCCCGCCACGACGGTGACGTTGTCGTATCCCAGACCTTCGAGGCGCGTGCGCGCGCTGTCGGCCAGTTCCACGTGGCGCTCGATGGTGATGACCTCGGCCGCCAATTCCGCGAGGATCGCCGCCTGATAACCCGACCCCGTTCCGACCTCGAGCACGCGGTCGGCCTCGCCGGCCCCGGCCAGCTCCGTCATCAGCGCCACCATGTACGGTTGGGAAATGGTCTGTCCATTCCCGATGGGAATGGGGTGGTCGTCATAGGCGTCGGATTGCCGGGCCTGAGGGACGAAGAGGTGGCGGGGGACGTGGCGCATCGCGTCGAGGACGCGTTCGTCTCGCACCCCGCGCGAGACGATTTGCAACTTCACCATCTGGGTTCGCTGTTTGCTGAAGAGCACGGCCTCGTCCGTTCGCCTGAATTTCCACATAGGCTTATCGCCAAGCGCCGCGCAGGGCGGCGCCGGCGTGCGTGTCGCGCTACGCCAGTATTGAGACGGAGAGGGTGCGCACCACCCAGACGGCAAACAGAGCCGCGAGGGGACCGAAGTCCATCGGGCCCATCGGGGGCAACAGGCGGCGCATCGCATCGAGCAAGGGGTCCGTCGCAACACAAATCCAGCGCAGGCGCTTGGTGTGTAAGTCCAGTTGCATCCAAGGCGCCAGCCACCGCACGAGAATCAGCAGCATATAGAGCGAAAGCAAGTTGCCGACCGCCCGCGCCACCACGCCCTGCAAGTCAATCTCTATCAAAGGAGAACTCCTCGACACGCCGGTAGATGGGGCCTTGGCGCGTCAACTCACTGGAGAATAATGACACAGCATCCACCAAGAATTCACCTGCCCGGAACGCTGGTTCGCGATCCAGGCGCGCCAGTAGGGGGGCGCCCGCGCGAGGATCGCGGATTCGGGCGAGGGTGAGATGAGGGCGGAACGCCCGTTTCTCCGCGGGGAGACCGATGGCACGGGCGGCGTCCTCGGCCTCGGCTTGGATTTTGGCGAGGGGGCCTTCCACGGGCCCGATGCCCGCCCAGACCACGCTGGGCCTGCGGCGGTTGGGGAACACCCCGGCGCCTTCGACGCACAGCGTGAACGGCGCCCGGCCCGCGTAGGCCGGACGAAGACGCTCGCGGAGCGCGTCGAGCGGTTCGGGACCGACGTCGCCCAGGAAGCGCAGCGTGAGGTGCATGCGGTCGGGGTGCACCCACGACACCCGCTCGCTCTTGGCACGAAGCCGGCCGCTCAACTCCTGCAGGGCCTGCTTAACCGGCTTCGGCAGTTCCACCGCGATGAAGATTCTCACCGACGCATCATCCTTGCCCAGGCTTCGTCATCCGCATCCGCGCAGACCTCCGGGATACCGATGTCGGCCACGACCATGCGGCCGAGGAACTCTTGGGCGGCAGGGTTCTCGAAACCGCGCTTGGCAAACTGGAACGTCACCGTCACATCCGCCCGGACGCAGCAGCCGCACACCTCGCCTGTATCGGCGTTGAGGCCGGAGGGGAGGTCGACGGCGATGGTCTTGGGGGCCGTGGGCCAGGCCTCGATGGCCGAGCGAATCGCCCCGCGCACCTCGCCGCTGATGCCCGTCCCGAGCAGCGCGTCCACCAGCACGGCGCAATCGCCCAGGCCGCGCACGACTTCGGCCACAGCGCCGGAATCCTCTACGGACGTAATGGTCCCGCCGAGGCGCTGATAGGCCTTCATAAAGACCGCCGCGTCGCCGCGAATCGCATCAGGATCGGCCACCAGCGCCAACCGCGTCTCCAGTCCCGCCACCAGTGCCATCCGTGCTACGACGAAACCGTCGCCCCCGTTGTTGCCTTTGCCGCAGACCACGCCGACAGGGCCGGCGTCGATCTCCTCGAACACGCGGGCGCCCGCCGTGTTCATCAACACCGCGCCCGGTATGCCGATATCTTCGATACACCGGCGGTCGGCCTCGCGCATCTGCGCGGCGGTCAGGGTTCTCATCCCGCGGCCCTCCCGTGTTCTACCGCGTAACCCGCACGCGGTAGGTGACCGCAGCTTCGCCATCCGGCGCCAGTAAAACCTTGAAGATCGCCGTGTGCGCGTCCTTCTTCACAAAATCCTGCGACTGCTCGATGATCTTCCAGTCGTTGGGCATCGGCTCGACGATGTCGACCGTCACGGCTGTTTCCTTGTGGTTGCGTATGGCGATCTTGAATGCCGACTCGGTGACATTGCCCGCCACTTCTTCGAAATCCGTTTGTGTCCGTTCGCCGACGATATCGAATGCGTTGCCTAAGCGGAGCCGGACCTCCTCGTCCTTGGGCGTGTGCTTGACACGGTCCTCGCCCGCGAACTGGAGCATGCCGTCCGAGTCTTCCTGGTACACGCGCATCACGCCGCCCGGCAGCGGCATGCCCAGCGCGTTGGCTTCCTCATTCTCGAAAACGAGAAAAACGCCCACCTTGTCATCCTTGCGCACCGGAGTGGGCTGGTAATAGAACGACACGTCCCCGCGGTATTCATATTCCTTCCGTACCGCGACCCGCGAGACCGTCAACAGGCGCACCTGCTTCGACTCGTTCTGCTTGATAGTCGTACGCCGTGGCAGCGTGTACAGGTGATATTCGGCGAACGATTCTTGCCGCATCGGGGCCGGGGCCCTTGCCGTGCGCATTCCGGCGGCGTAACCTCTAAGGGCAGCTTTCATTTCGGGTTGCACGATATTCACCTCACCCGCGACGAGCTTGAGTTGCGCGTTGGTGTACTGTGCGCCGGACTCGTTGTCGAGGGTCACCCAGCCTTCGAGATCCATCTGCGTGTCGCTTCGGTCGAGCGAGATGACGTAGTCGGCGCGCCATCCGATGCCGCGGGTGAGGTAGGTGGCCTCGATCTCGTGATCGGTGCCACCGTTGTCGAGCAGCCAGATAAGCGACGGCTTCGCGATCAGGTTCTCGGGGATTTCGGGCAGCGCGACGTTGCCCGGATGGCCGAGGAAGATGTCCTTGTCGATCTGATAGATGGGGCCTTCATTGACGCTGAGCAACGTGGCTTCTTTCTCGTAGAACCCCAGTTCGTTGCTGAAATTGACGAGTCGGACCCGCTTACCGACGTATTTCTCCATGAGTTTGGCGGGACTCATGAGGTCGTAGGCGTAGTTCTGCTCGAGGATATGAAGTGCGTCGGGACGCGACAGCGAGCGCAGGCTCACCGTTTCGGGCCGGATCTTCGCGGCCACATCGCTGAACTTCAGCGTCACCTCGCCCGGCAGCAGCGCCACCTTGCGCCGGTCGCGCACGAGGGCCAGATCGTTGTTGTACACCGTCACGGCGACGTCGGTCTGATCGGCGAGCGTGGTCTCGGAGGCGTGGATGTTCGCCAACGGGTCTTCGAGCTTCACCTCACCCGCCTGCGCCGCCCCCGGCGTCCATGCCACCGTTACCACCACCACCCACGTAGCAAGAGCCCTCATACCCAACCTCCTACCCGCAATGCGGGCTGTTAAGGTCCGAATCGCCCGACAGCTTCGCCGGGGCATGCCAAGGCCCTGCCTGATACTTCGGGCGCGCCACCCTACGCTACCCGGCGTTCGGGTTAGATGGCCTTGAGGCAGTCAAGCAGCTTCGGCAGTGTCTCGCCCGCCGGCCCCTTGAGAAACACGTGCGTGATCGTGTGCGTGAAGTCCGTCTCTTCCGTGTTCGCCTCGATGATGAAAGCCCCGTTCTGATGAGCCAGCATCGGCAGGCGCGCGCCCGGGTACACCTGGGCCGACGTGCCCACGACGAGCATCACCTTGCAGGCCTCGGCCAGGAGCGCCGATTCCACCATGGCGCCCGACGGGATCGGTTCGCCGAACATGACAACGTCGGGCCGCATGGCGGTGCCGTCGAACGATAGGGGCGCCCTGTCGCCGCCGTGGATATTGGGATCGAAACGTTCGCGGTGGCCGAACTTGTCCGTCACCAGATAACGCGCGTTACCATGGTATTCGATGACTTTCTTGCTGCCCGCTTCCTGGTGCAGGTTGTCGATGTTCTGCGTGATTACGCCTTGGATGCGGCCTTGTTCCTCGAGTTCGGCCAAGGCCCGGTGCCCGGGGTTCGGCTCGCTGCCACTCAGGGTCTCGAACATCTCCATCCAGAACTTCCACACCTTGTCGGGGTTGGCGTTCCAGGCTTCGATAGTGGCGTACTCGTCCGGCGGATACTTCTCCCAGATGCCGCCTTCGCCGCGAAACGTGGGAATGCCGCTCTCCGCGGAGATACCGGCGCCCGTGACGGCGACGCCGGGCGTCAGGTTCTTCAACGCTTCGGCGGCTTGGCGATACAGGTCAGTCATCTGGCGCCTCGATTTTCACCCTTCCGCCCATATACGAGCGCAGCGCAGGCGGAATCTCGATCGAGCCGTCCGCCTGCTGGTAGTTCTCCAGGATCGCAATCACCGTCCGGCCCACGGCGAGCCCCGAGCCGTTCAGGGTATGCACAAACTGCGGTTTCTTGTCCGCGCGGTAGCGAATGTTGGCCCGGCGCGCCTGGAAATCCGTGCAGTTCGAGCACGAACTGATCTCGCGGTACGTGTTCTGGCCCGGAAGCCAGACCTCGAGGTCGTAGGTCTTTGCGGCGGAGAAGCCCAGGTCGCCCGTCGACAGCGTGACGACGCGGTACGGCAGGCCCAGCCGTTGCAGAATCGACTCGGCGTGGCCGGTGAGTTTCTCCAACTCCTCCCACGAATCTTCGGGCTTGGTGAACTTGTACAACTCGACCTTGTCGAACTGGTGGTTGCGCAGCAGGCCGCGCACGTCTTTGCCGTAAGAGCCGGCCTCGCTCCGGAAACACGGCGTGTAGGCCGTGTACCGCAGCGGCAGATCGGCCTCCGCGAGGATCTCGTCGCGGTGAATGTTCGTCAGCGGCACCTCGGCGGTCGGCACAAGCCACAGGTCGCTCTCGGCGATGTGGAAGGCTTCCGACGCGAACTTGGGCAACTGGCCCGAGCCCTGCATCGTCTCCGAAGACACGAGGAACGGCGGGAGAATTTCAACGTAGTCATGCTCTTCGGTGTGGGTGTCGAGCATAAAATTAATCAGGGCGCGTTCCAACCGCGCCCCGGCGCCACGGAACAGACAGAAGCGTGCGCCCGACAGCTTCGCGGCGCATTCGAAATTGAGAATGCCCAGCGCTTCGCCCAGTTCGATGTGGTCCTTGATCTCGAAGTCGAATTCGGGAATGCCGCCCCAAGTGCGCTCGAGGCGATTGTCCGATTCGTCCGTGCCGGCCGGCACCGTCTCGTGGGGGATGTTGGGGATGAGAAGCAACTGGGCTTCCAGTTCCGCACCGACCCCCTTGCAGCGCTCATCCAGTTCCTTGATCCGCGCGCTCAGCGCGCGCATCTCGGCGATCTGGTCCGCCGCGTCCTGCTTGGCCTTCTTGGCATCGGCAATCTCCTGCGACGCACGGTTCTGTTGCGCGCGAAGCTGCTCCACCTCGTGAAGCAACTGCCGCCGGGTCGTGTCCAACTGCAAGACGGCGTCGAGATCGACGTCCGCGTTACGATTCTTCAGCGCTTCACGAACCAGATCCGGTGATTCCCGCAGCAACTTGATGTCGAGCATGTTGACGTGTCCTTCCTTGCCTATCCCAAATCATCTGATGACTTCCCTGTGGCGCGCGCAACAGGCAACCCACGGTTGCCGCATCCGACGCGTACCTTGGCGCCTCGGGCGCGCCACAAAACGCTACCCGGCGTTCGGGGCTTGTGCCCTAACCTTGGCCTCGAAGTACACCCAAAATTCGCTCCAGTTCGTCCAGGTTGAAGTACTCGATCTCGATCTTGCCCCGGTTCTTTTTCATACTTCGGATCGACACTTTCGTGCCTAGACGCCGCCGCAAATCATCCTCGATATGCGCGATGTTCGCGTCCTTCGGCGCGGACGCCTTCGGCGGTTTAGGTTCCTTCGGGGCGGCCAGCTTCTCCGTCTGGCGCACCGAAAGTCCCTGTTCGATGACCTTGCGCGCCGCGCTACGCTGGGCGTTGGCCGACGGGAACGAGAGCAGCGCGCGGGCGTGGCCCATCGCAATGGCCTCTTCCTGCACCAGGCGCTGCACGTCTTCGGGCAGGTTGAGCAGGCGCAGCATGTTGGTCACCGTCACCCGCTTCTTGCCCACCTCGTCCGCCAATCGTTCCTGCGTCCAGTCGAACTCCTCGATCAGGCCCTGGTAGGCCTGCGCCAGCTCGATCGGATTGAGATCTTCGCGCTGGATGTTCTCGATGAGGCCCAGCTTGAGCATGTCGTCGTCGGACACGTCGCGGCAGATGGCCGGCACCGTATCGAGGCCCGCGATGATCGTCGCGCGCACCCGGCGCTCGCCGCTGACCAGCTCGTAGCCGCCCTTCGCCTCGCGCACGATCACCGGCTCCTGCACCCCGTCCCGTTTGATCGACGCGGCCAGTTCTTCCAGCGCCTCCTCGTGGAAGGCGCGGCGCGGTTGTTTCGGATTGGGCGTGATGGCGCGCGGGTCAAGCTCGAGTACCCGCCCGTCGGTGTTGGCGTCCAACGATTCCAGGGTTGTCGGCGCCGTCGCCTCTGCGTTACCGCCGATCAGTGCGCTCAGCCCTCTGCCCAGCCCCTTCTTCTTAGCCACGTGAGATTACCTCCCGCGCCAGGGCGAGATAGGCCTGCGCCCCAGCCGACTTGAGATCGTATACGATGACGGGCTGGCCGAAGCTCGGCGCTTCGCCCAGCGTCACGTTACGCGGAATCACCGTCTCGAACACCTTCGCGCCCAGATAGCCGCGCACGTCTTCGATCACCTGCTTGGACAGGTTCGTGTGCTGATTCATCGTCAGCAGCACACCTTCCAGCCGCAGCGACGCGTTCAGGTTGTCGCGCACGAGCACGATCGTCTGCAACAGTTCACTGAGACCTTCGAGCGCGTAGTACTCGCACTGCAACGTCACCAATACGCCCGCGGCCGCCACCAATCCGTTCAGCGTCAGAAAGCCCAGCGACGGCGGGCAGTCGATGAAAATATACTCGAAGTCGTCGCGCACGGCGGCGAGTTTATTGCGCAGGCGGTACTCGCGTTCCGTCGCGTTCACCAGTTCCACCTCAGCGCCCACCAGTTCCTTGTTCGACGGCGCCAGCCGCAGACCGTCCATCAGCGTCGGCAGCATGACGTCGCGCAACGGAACGTCGTCCACCAAGGCATCGTAGACCGTACGCTCCAGGGCCTTCTTGTCGACCCCGTAGCCACTCGTCGCGTTACCCTGGGGATCGAGGTCCACCAGCAGCGTTCGTTTGCCCGCGGCCGCCATGCAGGCAGCCAGATTCACGGCCGTCGTCGTCTTGCCGACACCGCCCTTCTGATTGGCGATAACGATGATACGTCCCATAACCC
The DNA here is from genome assembly GCA_011682535.1 of Nitrospiraceae bacterium. Lineage (GTDB taxonomy): Bacteria > Hydrogenedentota > Hydrogenedentia > Hydrogenedentales > SLHB01 > JAACEL01. The sequence goes on from JAACEL010000036.1 coordinate 17,753, forward strand.
CGTTCCGGATGTAGCAAAGGAAGGCATACCAGAACGGATATGATACGGTCCGAATCGTGCCAAGTCAATGACGACGTTCCACGTCACGTTCCACGCTTCTTTCTCTTCACGAGAAGAGAAAGAAGCAAAGAGAAGCGGATTCCCGGCTGGCACGAAGATGAGTCGCGGCGTTCGCAGCGATTCCACGCGATGTTCAAGAGAGCCATCTACTCGCTCGGCACCCATATCTGGATGGCCGGCCATCCGGACGGTACGGTGGGGTCAGATGCCGTGTCGATCTCGGGCCTGCGGCCGCCGGGGGGAACGTCCGTTCCCGCCGTCACGCTGGTGCCCTGTGTCTCGCACGTGAGACGGATGTAGTGGAACTCGTCATCCTTCGGGTATGCGAGGATGACTTGCCATAGGCCGTCCTCGCATCGGGTGGGCGGGCTCAGGGCGCGCGCCGGATGCTGCGACAAGATCGCCAATTCGTCGTCGAGCAGCGAGGCCGGATACGACCACCCGCCCCAGCTTCTGGCCCCACCCGCGGACGCGAACGCGAAGACCGTCTTGCCGCTGAACTGCGCACAACACACCAGCGGCAGGCACGCGTTCTCCAGGCCGTCAGGCATGGGTTCGATCATGGCGCCCCAGTTCCGCAGGAGCGCCAGCAACTCGTCCGCGGACCAATCGTCGAGGAAGCCTTCCTCCTTCTCGGCCCGCAGCAGGCTCACTACGGCTTCGTGGAGCGTGTCGCGGGCATCGTCGCCGATACGGGGATTGGGCTCCGGCATCCGTGGCCTCCGAAGCTCCAGCAGCGCCTCCGCCTGTGCCCGCTGGCCGCCCGCGATGAGAGCCCATTCATGAGCGAAACACGTCTCCGGCTTCGCCAACGATGAGCAGGAATCGCGTAGCGCGTCCAGGAACTGCTTGCGCTGGTCGACCGAGGGCGGCGG
>JAACEL010000037.1 GCA_011682535.1 Nitrospiraceae bacterium
AGATGTTCGATGGCGTCCTCTGCCTTGACCCGCTTTCCTGCCTTGCCGAGGAGGCGGAGCGAGAACAGGCGATTTCCGAGGTGGCTCGCGTTGCGAAGAGCGGAGCCATGGTTGCATTGGCTGTCCGAGGATACCTTGCGGTTCTCCGAACCATCATGCGTGTTGCCAGCGACAATCTTGTTGATGGAAGCATTGAGACGCTTCAGAGGACGGGAAACTGTAACGTCGGGGGGCTGCCGCACCATTTCTTCCGGGCGGTCGAGATGAGGCGGCTCGCGGAGAACCACGGCCTCAAAACCCTTCTCATGGCGGGAGGCGAAGGATTGTCGGCGGGTCTCCCTGAAGCCACCAATGCGGCTGCTGAAGACCCGGAGAAGTGGGCCCAATGGGGACGGATCATCACAGATACCTCGACGGACCCGGCGGTGGTAGACTTGAGCGAACACATGTTGTACATCGGTCGGAAGGAATAGAACTCTAACCGGCGGATCGAGCCGGACGCTCGGCGCCGCGGATGCGTCGGACGTTGGATGAGTGGAGATGAAGACGATCGAATACGGATATGAGCGAGACCTTCTCATCGAGAAAGTGGTGGAACTGTATGCATCTCTGGGTTGGTCATCGTCCGAGAAACCCCAGGAACTGAAGGAGGTCTCCGGCACTCTCACACCGTAATCACGGCCTGGGAGGGCGAGCGATTGGTAGGCCTCGGGAACGCCATCACGGATGGCTGAAAGAATGGGGACTTGACACATGGGATATGCAGTAGAGCTGCTCCTGAGAGAGGACGAGTCACAGGCGATACGCCGGCTGTTCTCGACGACGGGGTCTGTCTTGGCAGCCATCGGCACAGCGCCACACATCAGCCTTGCCGTATTCGATGATGTCGATGTTCCCAAGTTGACGAGCATCGTGAGGGCGTTTGCCGCAGACCTATCCCCGTTGACCGTTCGGTTTTCATCAGTGGGCGTGTTTCCTGGTGTGGAGAACGTCGTCTTTCTGGCACCGGTCGTTACGGCGCCGTTGCTGGCGGCTCATGCGGTCTTACACACCCAACTGCAAGGCGAGGGCCTATCGTGCGACCCAAACTACGTTCCCTGCGCATGGGTGCCGCATTGCGCCATTACGGTGGAAGAACCCATCGCTCAGACTCTTGAGACCATCAGGCACGTGCATGACGCTAACGTGCTTGGTGAATACACCATCTCCACGGTTGGCGTGGTTGAATTTCGGCCCTTGGTCACGCTTTCAGTGTTTGACCTCGGAGAGAAGGTCCCAGAACCAGCCCATGCGGGCGACGCCTGATGGGCAACGGCAGGATGACGCATGTGAAGGGTATTGCGACGGCCCTATGATTCAAGTGAATCTGAGATAAGCGACGGCTGCTGACAGTGAGTTGGCCTACCAGATCAAGAAGGCAGCGTTTCGCACGTACGTAGAGATAGTCTGGGGATGGAACGAAACGGAACAGCGTCAACACCACGAGAAACGTTTTGCCGCCCAGGAATTCCACGTGATCCAGGCATCTGGCACTGACGTCGGGATTCTGGCTATCGACCGGGAGTTTGACTATGTGAAGGTGAACCAGCTATTCATCCTGCCGGAATGCCAAAACCGCGGTATCGGGAAAGCATGTATGACGCAGGTCATCGCGGATGCGAGAAAGGAGGGGCTTCCTGTTCGGCTAAGGGTATTGAAGGCAAATCCGCGAGCGGTGGCCTTCTACCGTAGACTGGGGTTCAGCCGGATCGCCGACAGCGACACCCATGTCTCGATGGAATGGAAGGAGGAAAGGGAATGTACGGCATGCAGGTTCACGAGGCGGTTATCGCCTCGGGGGAGCGTGAGAGCGGCGTCTCGATTCACATTGTGGATGCGCAATACGACACGGGACCCGTGATTGCTCAGGCCCGTGTCCCGGTCGAGCCCACAGACACCGCGCAGACCCTTGCTGCTCGAATCCTCCAACGAGAGCACACGTTCTTTGCCGAGACACTACAGAAGATTGTGACGGGAGAGATCACGCTCCCGAATCAGGACAAGTGAGCTGCGACATGTGCAACGACGGCATGCCCCGAACGCCGGGTGGCGTATTGTGGGCGCGCCCGAAGTGCCCGGAAAAGCGAGGCTGAGCTTGCCGCGCGCGCCATGAGGAAATTGGCCGGTGAACTCGGAGATTGACTTTGACCGGACTGGGGCTTCTTGATAGACTTTGTATAGACGGGCCGTTCGAGCGGTTTGCGCGAGTTCAGGTGTGCGACACGGGCCCGGGGAGGGGAGCTATGAAGGCGAGACAACCAGCAGTGGCTCATCGCTTTTACTCCGGCGACCCCGATACGTTGCGCCGGGACGTGGAACAGTACATGGACCAGGCGGATGTGGAGCCTGCGCCGGATGTGGTGGCGGCCGTGGTGGCGCCTCATGCGGGGTTCGTGTATTCAGGGCCCACGGCGGGTTTCGCCTATGGCCGGGTCCGCGGGGGGGCGCCGGGACGTGTGATCGTGCTGGGCGCATCGCACCGCTACGCGGTCGAGTCGGCCTCCGTGTACGACAGCGGCGCGTTTGACACGCCGCTGGGGTCGTTTCCCATCGACGAGCCTTTCGCTCAGGAGTTGGCCAAGGCCACCGGTTCAGCCACGGTGGCGCCACACGAAACCGAGCATTCGATCGAGGTGCAACTGCCGTTTCTGGCGGTCGCAGTGGGCAACGTGCCCATTGTACCGGTGTTGTTTGGCAGTCCGGCGCGGCGCTGGCATGCGGAGGTGGGACGCAACTTGGCCGAGATGGTGGACGAGGGGGACTTGGTGGTGGCTTCGACGGACTTGTCGCACTACCTGCCGCAAGAGGGCGCTGAGGAACTCGATAAGCGCACCGTGGCCGCGGTTCTGGCGCAGGACGTGGGCGTGTTGCTGCGCGGGTTGGACAAGGGATCGTGTTCGATGTGCGGCGCTCCCGCCGTCGTGGCGGCCATGGCGTATTCGCAGGCTCGTGGCGCAGGCTCGTGGCGTCTGCTGGACTACCGCACCAGCGCGTCCACGTCGGGCGACTACGGCCAAGTCGTCGGTTACGCCGCCATCGCCATGGAACACGCGGAAGACGAGGGCGTCGCCGAGGCGCTAGCCTCATGAAGGTGCGCGAAGTCTGTGCCGCGATCGAGGAGTGGGCGCCGCCTGCGCTGGCGTACGATTGGGATCATATTGGGCTGGCTGTCGGGCATCCGGACTGGGAGGTGGCCGGCGTCTTGGCCGCCCTCACGGTGACGCGCGAGGTGTTTGAAGCAGCCCGCGAAGCAGGCGCGAACCTGATTGTTTCCCACCATCCGCTCATCTGGGATCCGCTCAAGACGTTGTGCGAGGATGATCCGCATACGGCGCTTTGCGCCGATCTCTTGCGTGAGCGTATTGCGTGTTTCGCAGCGCACACCAATCTCGACATGGCTCCCGGTGGCGTGAATGACACGCTCGCCGGCTTGCTGGGGCTGGTGGAGCGCCAGCCACTGAAGACCGTGCCCCAAGCCGGAACCGTGAAGCTGGTGACCTTCGTGCCGGAGACTCATTTGCCCGCCGTGCGGGACGCCGTGTGCGCAGCGGGTGCGGGGGTGATTGGCGATTACACCCATTGTACGTTCAGCGCGCCCGGTATGGGAACCTTCTTGCCCGGGGAGGCCGCCAAGCCGTTTGCGGGCGAGACGGGGCAACTCAACGAGCAGTCCGAACTACGCTTCGAGACGCTTGTGCCGAAGCTGCGGCTGGGCGCGGTGCTTGCAGCGCTGACTGCCGCGCACCCTTATGAGGAGGTGGCTTACGATATCGTCCCCCTCGACAATCGCGACAAGACGGTGGGACTGGGCCTGCTGGGAGCGCTTCCCGAGACCGCCACGCTGGGCGCCTTTGCCGAACGTACGCGCAATGTGTTGGGGCTCGCGCAGGTCCGCGTGGTGGGCGACCCGGAGAAGCCTGTACGGACGGTGGCGGTTTTGGGCGGCGGCGGCGGGGGAGAGCTGGAGGCGGTACCCGGCGAGGCCGACGTGTATCTGACCGGTGATATCCGGTATCATGATGCCTTGGCCGCCCAAGCGCGCGGGCTCGCCCTGATCGACGCGGGGCACAACGGAACCGAGTGTTGCATCGTGCCGGTGCTGGCCGGCTTCCTGCGGGAACGCTTCGAAGGATTGCCGATTGTCACCCACCATGAGGCGGATCCGTTCCAGGTGTTTACGGCAATCCGGAATGCCCCGTCCTTTGGGCGTGGTTAGGCCGTTTCGAGCGATTTCTTCACCGACTGAGACGAGACAAGAGCGACGAACCGAATCGCAGGAATACGACATAGCGTGAAGCCTCTCAAGATTCTTTTCGTTTCATCCGAACTGGCCCCCCTCGTCGTCACCGGCGGCTTGGCCGATGTCGCCGCCGCGCTCCCCAGGGCGTTAACCGCCTTGGGCCACGACGTGCGGATCGCCTTGCCCGGCTACGACCTCATCCCCCCGGAACACCGCGGCGAACAGTTCTGCATGTGCGTGGCCGACCTGGGGGGGAAGACGGCCCATGGGGCCATGCGCGCCAGCGTGGCGCCGGGAACCGACATCCCCCTCTACCTCATCGAGCATGAAGAGTACTTCGGGCGTAAGAGTCCCTACGGTGTAGGGGCCTACGAATACGAGGACAACGCCGAGCGGTTCTGTTTCTTCTCCTTGGCTGTCTTGCACGGGGTGGCACAACTCGGCTGGCGGCCCGACGTGGTCCATTGCCACGACTGGCACACCGCCACCATTCCGGCCTTCATCAAGACCCGGCTGGCCCACACCGCCGCTTGGCGCCATATGCCCACGCTGTTCACCATCCACAACCTAGCCTATCAGGGGCGCTACAAGGCGCGTTTCATGGCTCAGACCGGGCTTAGCTGGGACCTGTTCAACCCGCAATGCCTCGAATTTCACGGCGACCTCAACCTGATGAAAGGCGCCATTGCCTTCTCAAGCAAGATAAACACCGTAAGTCCCCGCTACGCCAGGGAGATACAGACGCCGGAGTACGGCGAGGGTCTCGATGGCTTCCTCCGCACGCGGAGGACAAGTCTCAGCGGGATCCTCAATGGCGTCGACTACACCGTTTGGAGTCCGGAGAAAGACCCGCATATTCCCGTTTGCTACTCGCGCGACGACTTGAAAGGTAAGCAGGTTTGTAAGCGAGCGCTCCAGGAGCGCCTCGGGCTACCTCAGTTGGACGTGCCCCTATTCGGCATGGTCTCGCGGATTCGCTGGCAGAAAGGCATCGACCTGGTCGCCGACGCGCTCGATGCCGTCATGCATCAGGATCTGCAACTGGTCGTCCTGGGAACTGGGGATCCGTACCTGGAGAACATCCTGTGGCAGTTGGCGGGGCGGTATCCCGGCAAGATGCGCGTGCTCCTTCAGTTCGATGTCGGCCTCTCTCATCTCATCGAGGCGGGCAGCGACTTCTTCCTCATGCCGTCCCGGTTCGAGCCCTGCGGTCTGAGCCAGATGTACAGTCTGGCATACGGGACCATTCCCATCGTCCGTAAGACCGGTGGGCTGGCCGACAGCGTCCGGCCGATAACCAATGGCAATCTCTCCAAAGGAAGAGCCACGGGGATCGTTTTCGAACCCATTGAGGCGCAAGCGGTTGCCCAGAGCATGCTGGACGCGATTGATCTGTATGCCAACCCAGACGCCTATGGAGGCGTCCAGGCCGCCGGAATGCGAGAGGACTTCTCCTGGGAGCGCTCCTCCAAAGCGTATGTCCGCCTGTACCGTCAGGCGATGAGGAAGCCCTGATGCCGGGTGTCTTCAAGTTGGACACGGACGGTCCCGAACAGACCGAGGCGCTGGGGTATCGTCTTGGGGCATTGTTGCCTTACGGGGCCGTTGTGGCTCTGCGCGGCGAACTCGCGGCCGGAAAGACTTGTCTGGTGCGCGGTCTGGCGGCGCATTACGCCGGAGCGGAGTTGGTCAGTAGTCCCACCTTTACCATTGTCAATCAGTATGGCGAATCGCCCAAGCTCTACCATGTGGACCTCTACCGCCTATCCGGCCCTGATGATCTGGCCGACCTGGGTTACGAAGAGCTATTCGAGCCAGATGGCGTCTGTGTGATCGAATGGGCCGAGCGGGCGGGAGACCTGCTTCCCGAACGGCGCCTGGAAGTCCTTCTTGAGCACGGTGGGGGAGATTGTCGCATGATTACCATACACGATTTGGGTGTCCTGCCCGAGCGCTGGGAGGAGGCGCTCTCCGGCTAGGTCTCGGTATTGACTCTTGAAGTGTTCCCAGTCTGGGCACGATTTTCGGTATTTTCCCAGCCTTAATGGGAGTCATTCCGTATTGTCGAACGAGTATGTTTCGTCTGAAACACCTCGTGCCACGCCGATTTTTCCCCGCGAGAAAGTCCATTCTTGACAAGAACGCGGCCTCCATTTTATCAAGGACACCACACGGTACCATACGCCGGAGCGCTGACGATCAGACGGAGATGGCGCGCAGGGCTTCCAGGAGATCCGCCGCAGTCTGTACCCGGTCATCCGGGCTCTTGGCGATGCACTTCATGACGATCGCGTCCAACTCAGGCGGCACGTCGGCAACCAGCGAGCCGGGCGCGGGGGGTAACTCCTCCTGCTGGCGTGTAAGAACGTCCCCATCCCTGAATACACATTCTCCCGTTAGCATCTCGTGTAGGATGAGACCGATAGCGTAGATGTCCGTGCGGGCGTCGACATCGCTGTGTCGTGTCTGCTCGGGCGACATGTAGGCGGGCGTTCCCATCACCACGCCCGTCCCTGTGATACGGGCTGTGTCGGCCTTGGCGAGCCCGAAGTCGGCGAGTTTGATGAGCCCGCCCGAGGCCACGAGCATGTTGTCGGGCTTAATGTCTCGATGCACGATACCGGCCTTGTGTACGGCGTCGAGGGCTGAGCACGCCTGGACAACGAAGTTAATGGCCTCGCGTGGGGTGAGCTTACCGTGGTCGTTCAGGTAGCGGTGCATGCTGGGGCCGTCCACGAACTCCATGGCGATGTAGGCTTTGCCGAGACTCGCGCTGATGTCGTAGATGCTGACGATGTTGGGGTGGTTGACCTTCGCCGCAGCCTTGGCTTCCCGGATGAACCGCTGGCGGTATTCATCGGAGCTGTCCACCAAGGCGCCCAGAAACTTGAGGGCGACCGGGCGGTCCAGTTGGGTATCGTGCGCGAGGAAGACGGTGCCCATGCCGCCCCGCCCCAGCTCCCGATCCAGGCGATAGCGGCCCCCCAGGAGATTCTCGACCGACTCCATCATTGAGCCGACTTGGGGCGCCCCGATGCCGCCGCTGCTGCTTGGCGGGACGCTACTGGCTTCCTTGGCCAGCGATATGCGGGAGCTGATGCTTGACAGACGCTGTTCCACGTCGCGGTACAGAACGTTGACGGTCTGGATTCGCAGGAGTATCTCGCGCGAACGCTGCAACTGGCCCAGTTGCTCGCAGGCCAGCGCCAGCATGTAGAAATACTCCACGTTGTTCGAAACTACGCGGGTGTTCATGAGGTGGTTGTCGAGCGTGGCCGCGCAGTGGTCGTAGTCGTGCATCTCGTAGAAGCAGCGTCCGAGCAGCGGTCTGGAGAGAGCGAAGCTCTTCTCGTTCTCCTTGATTTGCTGCAGGTTGCGAATGGCGTCCTCGAATCGTCCCTGATGGGAGTAGGCGAGGGCGGCGCCGTAGTGTTCCCCGGCTCTTTCATAGCATTCGGCGGCGCGGGCCGCGTCGTTGGCCTTCGAGAAGCAGTCTCCCGCCCTGCGAAACTCCTCTCCGCCGGCGTAGGCCATGCCCGCCTCGGCCCACCGCTCGAGCGATTCGTAGTATTGGGCGCCGATGAGGCTGGCTTCGCGGTGTTTGCCCGCTTCCTTCATGCACTTGGCCGCCTCCTGCAGTTTGCCCGCCTTGGCGTACACCCCGCCTGCCCGGGCCTTGTGCCCAGCGTCGTAGAAGAGGCGTGCGGCCAGGTCCAGGCGCCCGGCCTGCTCATAGCGCCCCGCCACGGCCTCAGTGAGCTGTGCGCGCACGTCGGCCGGCACCCCGGCCTGTTCGTGCAGCATCGCCAGGCAGGCCTCTGCCGCCTGGAGTTGTTTTTGAGGGTTGTCGCGCGACCCGGCGAAGTAGTCGTTGAACATCCGAGCGCCAGTGTCCACTTTGCCCGCGTGGGCATAGGCCGCCGCGGCACAGGGGAGATCGCCCGCCTTGGTGTACGCGTCCGCGGCGGTCGCGTGTTTGCCGGCTTCCTCGAAGAAGCGGGCGGCGGTGGCGTGGTCGCCCTCCTTCCGGAACAGTCTGGCGGCCTTCAGCGCATAGCCTGCCCGTACCCACTGTTCGGCGGCGCGCTTACGGTTACGTGCTTTCGCGAAGTATTTGGCAGCTTTCTTGTGCTCATTGGCCGACGCGTAGATCTCCGCCACGCGATCCCATTTCTTGGCCTTCTTGAGGGGTTCGACAGTGGCCTTCAAATTTCCGGTGGCTTCGAGCGTGTCCGTGAACTCTGGCGGTGCGCTGCCCGGTTCCCTGATCTTGCCTATATCCATTAGATCCTTGCGCCAATTCTTCTCCCGGCGCCATTTCTTGATGCGGCTGTAGACCTCGTAGCACAGGATGAGGCCTACGACGATGACGGCGATGCGTGACAGCAGGGGGGCGAAGCCGCCCCTTGAGAGGAATTCAGTGCCGAAGTATTTATCGAGCAATCGCAGCGGTACCAGTAGCCAGCCATCCCAGAACGTACTCAACATCGCTCCTCCCCTTTCGACATGTTCGAGATCCCGAACGTCCCCGCGCTATTCGTGGCGGAATACGCGCCTTAAGCCTGCCCGGGGACGAGGTTCTCGATGGCGCCCAGAACCAGATTGGACGTGTGTTGCCATGAGTGCTGCAGTGCGTATTCACGGGCGCCTCTCGACAGGCGCTTGCGCAAGACCTCGTCCTTTGCCAGGCGGCTCAGGCAGTTGGCCAGTTCACGTGGGTCGCCCGGGGTGAAACACAGGCCGGTTTCGTCCGGAACGACGTATTCCTTCCCCGTCTCCGTCGCGGGGACCACCGCGGGAACCCCGCACGCGGCCATTTCCAGGGCGTACTGCTCGCAACCCTCCCCGCAGTACCCCAGCCAAGCTTGCTGATAGAACTCGCGCCGGCGCTCGCGGGGCGGCCGGTCATGGCAGACCACCGTCGAGGGACGCATCCAATGGCGGCGGTTGCGGATCAGCTCGATCCGCGCCGGGCCGCCTTCGCTGATGAGAAACGACACCGCCTTGAGCAAACAGGCTGGCTTTTCGTCCACCGCAATAACGCTCGGCGTGGGGGAGCGGTCCAGGGAGGGCTCGAACAGGTCGCAATCTACCCCGGCCGGGGCGTAGACGATGAAATTGTCGGGTACCCCCGCCTCGATGAGCTTCCGGCGTGCCGCCGGTGTCGCGGCGATCAGTGGTCCCGGTGGCTCTGGGGAGATCTGAACCTTCGGCGCCAGGTCGAAGACGATCGGCACGATCGGCAGGTCCACATACTTCTCCAGGGGCAAAGGGGTCGAAGTAACGCAGTCCACCAGTACCCCCAAGCGTCCCATGAGATCCTGTTGGGTCTTGAGCGAGGACAAGAACATCCCCATCATGCGCTTGAAGAAGAGGGCGTGTCCCAGGCGGGCGATCTGTATGCCGTCGACGATTTCGAGACGCGGCCGGGTTGTCTTCGCGAATGGGCGCGGCGTGGGCTTGTGGCAGACGAGCGCGACGTAGTGTCCATGAGCGGCCACGGGGGCGAAAACCTTATGCACATACAGGGCGGCGGCATCGGCCTTGGGGTTCAGCCAGTCGCGCAAACTGAATACGAGGATGCCAGTCATGAGCAAATAGTAACAGAGAACACGCGGATCTTGGAAGGCGGGCGCCGCGTAGCGGCGCCTCGGCACATTCGCCTTCGGCGAATCTGCAGGCCACGTGGTGGCGCCTCGGCACATTGTGCGTCGCATGCGGCGCTTTGGCACATTCGCCTTCGGCGAATCTGCAGGCCTTCGGCGGATCTGCGGGCCTTCGGCGGATTTGCAAGGCTTCGGCGAATCTGCGGGCCGCGGGTGAGTCAACGGGCGAATCGGGCGGGGATGGGCGGGTCAGGTCTTGAGGAGGGCTTCATACACCGCGATGTTGCCCTCGATCATGCGTTCGGCCGACAACTCGTTGCAGGCCTGTTGGCGGCCCGCTTCGCCCAACCGCCGCGCCAGATCCGCGTCACTGAAGACGCGGATGACGGCCTCCGCCAATGCCTTGGGGTTTTGAATGGGCACGAGCAGCCCGGTACGTTCGTGAAGCACCGATTCCGGCATGCCCCCGGCCGCGGTCGACACGACGGGCAGGCCGCAGCACATCGCCTCCGAACATACGCCTCCAAAGCCCTCTTCCTTGCTCGAAAAAACGAAGGCGTCCAGCGCGCGTAAGATCCGGGGGACATCGGTGCGGTAGCCAAGCAAATGAACCGAGTCTTGCAGCTTTTCGTTGGCGATCTGGGCTTCCGTTTTCCGACGCAGGCCGCCTTCGCCCACGATGACTAGGTGCAGATCGGGCAGGGCTTCCAGGACGAGCGGCATGGCGGCGATAAGCGTGGCGTGGTCTTTGTGCCCCACCAAGGCGCCCACGGTGCCTAACAGGGGTACTCCCTCGGGGACGCCCAAGCCGGCCCGGGGCAGCGGGTCTACGTCAAATCTCGATGGCTCGATCCCGCTATGCACGACTTCGAGTTTGGCTTCCTCGACGCCGTGGACGCGCAGTACGCCGGCGATGTAGCGGGCCACGCATACTATCTTGTCGGGTTGGCGGTATTTCCAGCGGTTGATCGCTCCTCTCTTCGGAGGAAAGTCCACCCGCCGCGACACCACCACTTTGCCCCGTCCCGCCAGGTGGCGCGCCAAGCAGGCGGCCATGTGGGCGTGGCTGGTGTGGGCGTGGATGATATCAATCGCATGACGTTTAACGGCGCGCGCCAGTTTCATCGCCGTGAAGAGGTCGCCTTCCGTGCAGAAGGGCGCGGAAATTCGAACGATGCTGGGCGCGCCGTACTCAGCGTTCACGAAACGCCCATCGGGGCGTCCTGCCACGAACACGCCGTGACCGCGCGCGGCCAAACCGCGTATCAGATAGCCAGCCTGTTGTTCTCCCCCGCGCCAGCCTCGCTGTTCGTCAATGTGCAACACGTTCATGATGGACCTCGATGGCGCGGCGATAGGCCTCGACGGTTCTCGATGCGAACACCTGCACCGTGAACTCCCGGAGTATCCGTTCGCGGCCCGCTTGTCCCATGCGCGTGCGTAAGGGGGCGTCGGAAGCCAGCTTGCGAATGGCCTCCGCGAGCGGTTCCACCGTGCCTGTCGGAACCACCAAGCCCTCGGCGCCGTCGGTAATGATCTCGACCAAGCCGCCATAGTCCGACGCGATCACCGGTTTCTCGGCCGCCATCTGTTCCTTCATGCTGAACGACGACGTGTCGCAGTCGATCGAGGGCTGGATGCCGATGTCGAAAGCCTGTGTGCAGTGGGCCATGTCGTCCCGGAATCCGGCGAAGTGTACGATGCCCACGATACCGCATTCATCGGCCAGGCCGCGAAGCCCGGCTTCCATGCCGCCCTGTCCGAGTACCAGTATACGTAGTTGGGGTAACGTTTCGCGCAGCAGGGCGGCCGCCTTGAAAAGGAACGCATGCCCCTTGGCTTTCACCAGCCGGGCCGCGATGCCGCAGACGAGATCGCCGTCCGCATAGCCGAATTCGGTCCGGGCCTTCGCGCGTGCCGCAGGATCCGGATAGAACGTCTCCGCGTCGACCCCGTTGTGGATGGAGCACATGCGGCTGCCGTCGAACGTGGGCTGCCGCTGCAACGTTTCGCGAACCACATTGCACACCACGATCTGATAGTCCGTCCAGCGCAGATTCAGCACACGGTTCGGGAGATTGTCTTTGACTTTGTACGTGTTGTGGCGTGTGCGGACGACGCACACGGGGCGTCCCGCCAAGCGGTTTGCCAAGGCCAAGGTCCAGTGATCCTGCGAGCCGCTCACGTGCAGGATGTCGGGGGACTCCGCGGCAATGAAACGGCGGGCTTCGGCGATGTCGTGTGTCCACGAGCGCGGACGCAGACCACCCCGGAAGAAGAAGCGGTCGAGGCATTCGCATCCCGCTTCCCTTGCGCGATCGCGCAGCACGCTTCCCGGCCGGCATCCGATGGTGACGGAGTGCCCCAAAGCGGTGAGTTCGCGCGCCAGGTTCGCCAGATAGCGCACTTGGCCGCCACCGCTCAGGTGTGGGTCAGTCATCAGGATCTTGAGGCGGCTTGGACTCAAGGGTTAGCCGGACGTTCCGGCCTCCTCCGTTGAATCGGCGGCTGCGGCAGGTTTGTCAGACGGGGCCGGCTCGTCGTCGGCCGCGCCCGCCGCGTCCGCGTTTGGATCCGTTTGGGCTTGATCCAGATCGGGGTCCGGCGGCGCAAATGTGCCCAATACGTCGGAAACCCGTTCGTTGGTCTCGTCCAGGAGCTTCATTGCCTCCGTCAACTCACTGTCGAAAGTGTCCAGCAACTCTGAATGCTGAAGTTCGATCTTGTCTTTCTTGCTCATTGCAGTATGCTGTGCCTCCAGAAGGATTCGGCCGGGCGTCTAGCTCGCATCGCTCATCAAACGCTCTGCTACGAGCAATGGTGAGCAATGCGGACTAGAACGCCAGGTGTGTTGATTCCGACAACTCGTGGATGAAGCCTCCGAGCAACGCCCGTCGCCCGGCGAGGTCGGTTGGAGCGCGGCCAGTGCGCAGTTGGGCCCACGCTTCCTGGTCTTCGCAGGAACTGCAGAGCCCGTCGGCCGTGAAGTCGTCATGCAGCGCGCGGTCGGCCACGCGCACGAGGGCGGCCAGACCGGGATCCTGGGCGTGGTCAATGGAGCGGTTGGGGCCTGGGTGGTGACACCAGAGGGCGTCGGACAGTGTGGTGGGCAGACTCCAGTGTACGGCCAGTGCTGCGGCGGCGTCGGCGTGGTCATAGCCGAAGGCCTTGCGTTCCGCCTCGCAGCGGACCTGCGCATTGACCGTGCCGTACTCGCGCAGCAGCGCCGAGTACGTGTCTGGCGTGTCGCTCACGAGCACCATTTTGCCGATGTCGTGCAAAAGTCCGGCAATGAAGTCCTCGCCTTGCAGTCCCAACGCAAGGGCCGCGCCCAGCCGTTTGCTGACGGATGCGACCGAGAAAGAGTGCAGCCAGAAGTCCTCGCCCAGCTCGGCGCCGATGTTGTGGTCGCGCAGGGTCTCGAATACCGAGATGCCGAGTACGATGTTGCGGACCTCGCGCACGCCGAGGATCACGAGGGCCAGTTTGAGCGTGCTGACGTACTGCTTCATGCCGTAATATGACGAGTTGCTGATCTTGAGCACCTTCGCGGATAGGCCCGGGTCGTGTTCAATGCAGTCGCTGAGCGTGGTGATCGAGACCCTGGGGTCGCCGGTAAGATCAATGACTTCGTATACCACCGAAGGCAAGGTGGGTAGGTTGACCACACCTGTGATTGCACCTATCAAATCCGCGTATCGCTCATTCATCGTCGTCATGATTCCTAGAGGTCCGGCCAGAACCCCCCATTAGGGCACGTTTCGGCGGGGGCGTCAGGGGCGAGGCGCCGCGACGAAGCCACCCGGGCGGTCGTTGTGGAGCGGCAACGCAGCCCATGGGGTTCCCGCCCAAACCCTTCGGGAGGCAGCATTTACGTCGCATAGCGTTGTCGCTCCTCATGACAATGCCCGCATTGCGGCTTCGTCGCTCCGTGCTCTGCTCGCAACTGCTGTCGCGTGCTCCATGGGGGGGGCTGGCCGGACCCCTAGCGCGAGAGCAGCAGCGGGCAGGGGGCATGGTTCAGCGCATAGGCGGTGGTGCTGCCCACGACCAGCTCCCGGACCTTCGTGTGACCGTATGCTCCCATGACCAGGAGATCCGCGTCGCACTCCCGCGCGTACTCAACAATTGTCTCGCTCGGATCGCCCGGGCGCAGCACGTACTCCGCTGTCAGTTCGTGGGTTTGCAGATAGGAGCGGGCCTCGTCCAACAGCGCGGCCGCCTCTGTTTCCCCAACCACCAGGACGTGGCAGGTCAGCCCCCATGCGCGAGCGATCTCCGCGGCCGTCCTCAATGCAGCACGCGCGTGCGCCGATCCGTCGTAGGCCACCACGAAGCGCTGGGTGCCCGGCGTGTCCGTGCTCGTCACCAGCACCGGCAATTTGGCGCGGCGCGCCACAGTCGCCGTCGTCGAGCCCACCAGACCGTCCAGCCACTCGCTGTGTTCGCCGCCGTATCCCATCACGAGCAGGTCGGCCAGTTCGCTCTTCTCAATAATCATCCGCGGGACGACTCCCGTCATCTGTGCCGTCTCGAACTCGACGCCTGCCTCCTCGCACGCGTTCTCAAAAGTTTCCAGTGCGGCGCGGCCCCGCTCTTCCAGGATCAGCGCAATGTTGCCCTGGTAATTGACGTAGGGGGCCGTGCCCAGCGACGCCGAAACATCGCGAAGGAACGGACCCTCCAACAGCTTCACGTCCACCACGTGAAGTCCGTACAGTTTCGCGCCGATCCGTTTCGCCAGAGCGACCGCGTAACGCAAGCCCACAGAGGCGCTCGCGCTGCCGTCCGTTGGTACCAAGATGCGCTTCATCATCGGTAAAGACCTCCGCGTTGGCGCCGCCGTTTTACTCCGCCGCCTTCGCCAAGTTGCCGAAACTTCTCAGAATGCCAATGCCCTGCGTCTGACTTTTCTCCGGGTGGAACTGCACCGCGTACACGTTGCCGCGTCCGACCAGTGCGGCGAACTCGACGCCGTACTCACACGTGGCCAGCACCAGGCTCTCGTCCGCGGGCTGGGCGTAGTAGCTGTGGACGAAGTAGACATAGGGCGATTCTTCCGCCTCGGTCAGCAGCTTGCACGCACGATCCGGTACGCGCTTGAGCTGGTTCCAGCCCATGTGGGGGACCTTCAGCCCGGTCTGCTTCGCCTCGGGGAAGCGCACCACGCGGCCCGGCAGAATGCCGAGGCCCGGCGATACGCCGCCTTCCTCGCTTTCCTCGAACAGCAACTGCAAACCGATACAGATGCCCAGGAACGGTTTGCCGCTGGCGGCCGCTTCCTTCACCGGATCCACAAGCCCCCGGGAGCACAGCCCCTCGTAGCAGTCCTTGAACGCCCCGACGCCCGGTAACACCACCGCGTCCGCATCGTGAATCACCGCAGGGTCATCCGTCACTACCGCGCGATGGCCCGCCTGCTCGAAGCCCTTCTGTGCGCTGCGCAGGTTTCCCATCCCGTAGTCTGTTATCGCAATCACGTTTCCAACATCCCTTTCGTAGACGGAACACCCTGGACCCGCGGATCCAGGCGCACCGATACTCCAAGCGCCCGGGCAAATGCCTTGAATATGCCTTCGATGGAATGGTGGACATTGCTGCCGCACCTGAGCATGATATGAAGCGTCGTGCGGCTGTTGACCGCGAAGGCCCGGAAGAACTCCTCAACCAACTCCGCGTCGAAATCGCCCACACGCCCCTGAAGGAAGTTCGCCTCGAACGCAAGAAACGGGCGGCCGCTGACGTCGATCGCCACCTCCGCAAGTGCCTCGTCCATCGGCACGACCGCGTGGCCGAAACGCACCAGCCCGGCCCCGTCGCCCACCGCCTTCGCGAACGCCTGCCCGAGGCAGATGCCCACGTCTTCCACCGTGTGGTGCGCGTCGATCTCCAGGTCACCTGTGCCGCGGACCTCCAGGTCGAACAGCCCGTGACGCGCCAGGTGCGTCAGCATGTGGTCCATGAAACCCACGCCCGTATCCACCACGGCCTTACCTGAGCCGTCCAGATCCAAACAGACCGTGATGTCCGTCTCTTTCGTTTTGCGAGTCAATTCAGCACGGCGCATCAGTTTTTCTCCTCACAATTGATCCCGTGACCTCCCCGTTTCAGTTAGCGCCCCAAATGGAGACGCTCGGCGAGGAAGTGGGGGAGGCCTGCCTCGATGCTGCGCTCTGCCGCCTGTTTGACGTGATAGGGAACACGGATCAGTTCATATTCCCGCTGCTCCGTATCCAACACGCCGAAGGACGCCCGCGAATCGCCGTCGCGCGGCTGCCCGACCGATCCCGGGTTGACGAAAAACAATTTGTCGTCTCCCAATGCAAATCTGGAGTCGTCGTCCAGCGAATACGCGCCGTCATCCGAGAAGATGCCCGGGCAGTGCGTGTGACCGAAGAAACACAGCGAACAGTCCTGCTCCTTCACAAACTCCATGTGGGGCAGCACGTCTTCCCACCCGAACATGTACACGTCCCGATCCAACGGAGAGCCATGCACGGCCAGGAAGTTGTGGCGCGTCAGCGTGTCCGGCAGCTGCCGCAGCCAAGTCAAGTTGTCCTCCGACAGATTCTCGCGGGTCCACAACGCCGCCGCCAATGCGATGGGGTTGAAACCCCACGGTTCCGTCAATCCGCACGCCACCGCATCATGATTGCCGCAGATCGTGGGCACGTCCCGCTCACGCATCAGTTCCACACACTCATTGGGCGAGGCGTTATAGCCCACGACGTCGCCCAAGCATACAACCTGCTCCACGCCCAACCGGTCAATCTCGTCCAACACCGCAGTCAGCGCTTCCAGGTTCGAATGAAGATCCGAAATAATGGCGTAAGTCAAGAGCGTCTGTCTCCGGCGTTTTCCTAGCCCGCGGGCACTTTGTCACGATCCAGCGCACTGCCCACCTAGTCGGGCGCTATTTTGCACTTCCGGGGATACCGTATTCAAGAGAACCACACCCCGAACATCGGGCTGCGTATTGCGGCGCGCTCGAAGCACCCCATGATGCCTGAGCTTGCCGAGCCCGTCACATGAAGGCCAACCTGCGATTCCAGGGCAACGAGAAGGCAACGAGAAGGTTGAAACAAGCGTATGCACATGCTATACTCTGCGCTGCTTCTCACTTAGAGAGGCACGCAATTGAAACCCCCGCGCGGGGGCGTAGTTCAGTCGGTTTAGAACGCCGGCCTGTCACGCCGGAGGTCGCGAGTTCGAGTCTCGTCGCTCCCGCCAGATAAGCACAAGCGCCACAAGGATTTATGAAGAATCCCTGTGGCGCTTTTCTTTTGCCTCTTGACAGATGTGATCAAATTGTGCACCATATCTGCGGAGGAAACCCAATATGGCAAGCCTATTCCTGCGAGGAAAAACATGGTGGGTGAGCTACTACCGGGGCGGGAATCTTGTCCGCCAATCCTTGAGAACGAGGTCCAAGCGGGTGGCCCAACGCGAACAACAAGCGATTGAGGCTGAGATCTTCAACCAAGGAAGCCGCGTCCCGGAGGACAAGAACCCGCTCGTTGGCGTCCTGTGGGAACAGTACGTCGAGTGGGCAGAGTCCGGGCATATCGGCGCGCGGACCCTGGAACGGAAGCGGGAGTTCTGGCAACAACTAATGACGTGCTGCAACCCCCAACGCTTGGGCGACCTCACACCCGCAGATATTGAGAAGTGGAAGCGGTGGCGACGCAAGGAAGGCAACGCCCCCCAGACCATCAACAACGGCCTGACAGCCATCAAGGCAATCTACAACCGCGCCACAAAACAGGGATGGTACACCGGACAGAACCCCACCGTGGGCGTGGAAGCGTTCACCATCAAGCGCACCATGCCGACGTTCCACACCGAGGAAGAACTGGCGCGTCTACTCGATGCCGCACGGAATCGCGGACAGGCCACGGCGTGGGTGGTATTGCTTGGGGCGTGGGCCGGACTGCGCCGGAAGGAGATCATCTCGGCGAGATGGGAATGGTTCTCTTTCGACAAGCGCGAGCCGGTGATCCACCTCATGGCCTATTCGGGCTTCGACCTGAAAGACCACGAAGATCGAAGCGTGCCGATGAACACAAAAATCCGTCTTGCACTTCACCCCCACCGCAAGGATGCCGGGTTCCTGTTTGAGTCCGACCGCAAATCCGCCGGCCTGAATCGCTACAGATTCGACCCGAAGAAATCACTCGTGGCGGCGCTCAGGGACGCTGGCCTTGGTACGCGGGAACCGTTTCAGCGGTTGCGTCATACTTTCGGATCTCTGCTTGCGCAGCGAGGCGTCTCAATATTCAAGGTGTCCCGATGGATGGGCCACTCTTCCGTCCGTGTGACAGAGCGCCACTACGCAGGGCTCCAAGCGTATGATGATGACATAAACGCTTTCTGATGGTACGCGAGACTACGAGTCCAGATCGTGTCTTCGATCCAAATCGGTCGTAGTGGATTAGGCCTGATTATATTGGGTGAAACAAGGATCACAATCCTGCATTTATCTGCGGGAATTGGTCCAAGTTGGCTTTCGTGATCACAATTTGACGTGTCGCCTGGTGGCCTCGATGGTGTCGATCCGGTGCCCCGATACGAACCGATCCAGGTCTCGCCGTAAGAAGCGAAGCGCCGCCCGCTTCCCGTCGCCGAGTCGGCTGTAAGCAACGCGCCCCTCAGTTGCCCAAGTATACAGCGTGTCGGGATGGACGCGTAAGTAAGTCGCCGCCTCTTCGCGTGTCAGGGGTGCCGTGTCCGACTTCCGATCCACTTCGACTGCTTCTCGCATGGCCCGAACCTCGTCCAGTAGTA
>JAACEL010000294.1 GCA_011682535.1 Nitrospiraceae bacterium
GAAGGCAAGTACTACGTGGTGCCGGGAAGGGTGGCGGAGAAGATCCTCGACCGCGTTCCGGAGGCGGTGCTGGTGCTCAACGACCCGGTGGACGCTGACGGCGACGAGGACGATCCCTACGCCGTGCCCGACGACCTGATGTGGTAAGCGATGGCGTCTGAGAAGAAAAACCGCTCCCACGATATCTCGACGCTCAACGAGAAAGATCTGCACGCGGCCCTGAAACAGTGGTATGCGGAGCCGGGCGACGAGTTCGAGGTGCCCGTGGCCGGGTCGCTGATCGACATCGTGCGTGGCGATCTCCTCATCGAGATCCAAACGCGTAACTTCGCGGCCATGAAGCGCAAGCTGAAAAAGCTACTGGCCGATCACCGTGTGCGCCTGGTTCACCCGATCCCCTTCGAGAAGTGGATTGTCCGCCTTTCGGACGACAAGCAAGAGGTGCTCGGACGCCGGAAATCGCCTAAGCGCGGCTGTTTCGAGGACGTGTTCGACGAACTGATGCGTATTCCCCATCTGATGACAAACCCGAACTTCACGCTCGAGATCCTGCTGATCCGCGAGGAGGAGGTGCGTTGCCGCGACGGCAGCGCACGGGCCTGGCGCAAGCGCGGCTGGGTGACTCAGGAGCGGCGCCTGCTGGAGGTTGTGGCCCGCCGGACATTCGAGACGCCCGCCGACCTGCTGGACTTCGTGGGGAATGAGGTCGCCGATCCGTTCACCACCGCCGATCTGGCCCAAGCGACGGGCCGGCCGCGGTGGCAAGCGCAGCGCATGGCCTATTGCCTGCGCGCAATGGATGTGATCGAGATGGTGGACAAACAGGGCAACGCGATCGTGTACAAACGCACGAAAACGTAGTCCTTCGGTTCGTTGTACATCGCCTGTCGTTCCAGTACAATGCCCGCGAAGGAGACCGTTTCGGGGACTACTCGTGAGAAAATCCGAGGCCAAGAAGAAATACGCGCGGGCGGGCGGGCTACATGCCGCGGGACGCTTCGCGGAAGCCTTGGCCATCTTCGAAGAACTCAGCCACGCCTTTCCCAAGAACGCCGACATCCTCTACGCCCGTGCCTTGGCCCTCGGGGAACTGGGCCGATATGACGAGGCCATCATCGTCTGCGACATGCTCACGGGCATCATCGAGGATCCCCGGGCCGAGGAACTGAAGGCGCGGGTGCTCGCGAAGCGTGAGCGCGAAACGCTGGCGGCGGAGGAAACGAAAGAAACTCCTCCGGCGATTGAGGAGCCCCCGGCGGACGCACCCGAGGCGGCACCAGAGCAAGCCGTAGCGGACGAGACGGAAGCCATCGAAGAGGTCTTCCGCGCCGAAGAACCCGCTCAAGCGCCGCCCGCGGTTCCCGAACCGGAGGTTGAGGCGTCTCCCGAACCAATCGCATCGCCTGTGAAACCCATGGAACCGCCCCCGCCCGAGGCGGCGGCTGCAACATCCCCCGTGCCGGAGCCCAAAGAAGGGCGCAAACGGTTCCCGCTCCCCCCGCGATACCGGTGGGTTGCGTTGGCGGGAACCTCAGCCTTCATCGTTGCGCTCGCCGTGCTCCTGCTGTGGCCCGGCAGTCCCAACACGGTACCCAGCACGAACCCGCATGTTGCCCCCGAACGGTCGCCGCAGGTACCGGCCCTGGAGCCACCCGAACCCGTGACACTCCCACCCAAACCGGAATCCGAGCCCGAGCCGGCCGAGGCCTCCGCCGAGCCGGTTGCCGAGCCACCCAGCGCACCCGCGGCCCCCGTACCGGAGCCTGACGTCGAGCCTGCTCAACCTGAGACCCCGCCGCCGGTCGAACCCGAGGCGGCAACCGTGAAACAACGCGTGTTCCAGTGTCCCGACGATCGTGCCGTGGGCATCGTCCACATTCGGGACGCGGTCACCGGACTGAACCGCAGCACGGTGGGCCCGGCCAAGGGCGCGATCATCGTGCCTGCGGGACGGGAACTGGTGCTGGAAATCGGCGCGGACGACGGCCCCGACCTCAGCGGGCTGGCGGCGTTGACTCCTCCGGAGTTGGTGACCGAACTCGTGTTGACGGCGCCACAGGTGACCGACAACGACTTTGCCTACATCGCGCGATTCGCCGGTTTGCGGCAATTGCGCCTGGATTCACTGGAAGATTTCACGGGTTGGGGTCTGGCGCGGCTGGCCGACCTGCCCGGCCTGCACCGCATCGAGATAGCCAACATCGCAATCGGCAGCGACATGCTCGCCCCGCTGGCCATGTTCGCCTCGCTGGAAGAACTCGAGATCAACGTCTGCACGAGCGTCGCGCCGGATGCCTTTGCACCGCTGGTCAACGTGCCCGCCCTGGCGGTCTTGGACATCACCGGTTGTGCCGGCACGTCCACGCCGCCGCTGGCCGGAGCGCTTTGCGCCGACCTGGCGAAACTGGCCTCCCTCGAGGAATTGTTCATCGTCAGCATCACCGAACCGGCGCTGGAAAAACTGGAAGCCGCGCTGCCACGCTGCAACATCACCGCGATGGTATCCGAGGCCCTGGCCGAATAGACACGAAGCCCTTGGACTTGCCGCGCATCGTCCACGGGCCTGCCATATTTTTCGTTGATAACGAACCGCGCGCGAAGGAGAACGCCATGAGAATCGGTGTTGGGGGCTTCAGCTATCATCGCCTGATCGAGGCGGGCAAACAGGACATCTTCAAGTACATCGAAGACTGCAAAGCCGTGGGGGCCACGCAATTGGATCCGTGGAACGCGCAGTTGGCGCCGATCCGAAGCGGTGACGACATCGCCAAGGCGGGGTCCGATCCCGCGCACACCGAGCTTACCGCGCAAGACGACGCCTATCTCCACCGCGTGAAGGCCACCGCCGACGAGGCGGGACTGCCGTTCGGCTGCATCGCCGTCGACGGCGCCCACATCTTCGAGCCCAACGCGGAGGCCCGCCAAGCCAACTGCGTTCTGGCCAACCGCTGGCTGCGCGTGGCCGGGATCCTCGAGGCCGAGCAGGTCCGCGTCGATGCAGGCACCCGGCGACGTGTTCGAGACTATCGTCCAAGGCTACACCGGCTTGGTCGCGCGCGCGGGCGAAAAAGGCATCGAAATCTTGATGGAAAACCACTGGGGACCGTCCGTGGTACCCGCGAACGTCGTGCGCATCATCGAGGCCGTCGAGGGACTCGGCCTGTTGTTCGACTCGCACAACTGGGCGCCCGGCATGCAGGAAGAAGGCTGGAAAACCTGCGCGAAGTACGCTCGCTCCACCCATTTCAAGACGTTCAGCTTCGACGAAGACGGCAATGAACCCACGGTGGACATCCCCGCCGTGGTGCGCCTGCTCGCAGCGGAGGGGTACGATGGGTGCTGGGGCGTCGAAAGCTGTCCCGAAAATGGCGACGAGTACGGCGCCGTCGAGAAGACAATCGCCCTCATCCGGCGCGGGTTGGGCGAGTAGAGGAATCGAACCAGCGGTTCAACCGAAAGGAAAAGAGGCATGTCTGACGAGCGCGTAGTAGACAACGTCCGGATTGGTGTCATCGGAGCCGGCCAGATCGGCAAACACCATCTGACCAATTACCAGGGAATCCCCGGAGCCGAGGTGGTCGCCATTGCCGATATCGACCGCGATGAAGCCCGCCGAGTGTCCGAACGTTTCGGCATTCGCGACATCTATTTCGATGCGCTCGAACTGCTCGAACGCGACGATCTGGACGCCGTGGACGTGTGTCTGCACAACAACCTACACATGCCTTACACCATCGCCGCGCTCGAAACCGGCAAGCACGTGTACTGCGAGAAACCCATGGCCGGGGCCTATCGCGACGCCGAGACGATGCTCAAAGCGGCGCGCGCGGCCAAGAAAATGCTCTCCATCCAACTCGCGTTCCTCTTCTCCAACGAGACCAAGGCCGCGCGGTCGCTGATCGAAGGCGGTCATCTGGGCAAGCTCTACCACGCCCGTTCGACCGGGTTCCGAAGGCGCGGACGACCCTTCGTCGACGGATACGGCACCATGAAATTCGTACAGAAGGACGTCGCGTCCGGCGGCGCGCTGTTCGACATGGGCGTCTACCACATCTCCAACATCCTCTACCTGCTCGACAACCCCGGCGTCGCCACCATCACCGGCCGGACGTATCAGGAAACCGGGATGGACGCCCGGCGGCGCAAGACCAGCGGCTACGGCGTCGAAGAACTCGGTACCGGATACGTGCGGCTGGACGGCGGCATCACGCTGGACATCATCGAGTCGTGGGCCATCCACCTGAACACGTTCGAGGGTTCCTCCGTGGTGGGGAGCGAAGGCGGCGTGAGGCTCGATCCGTTCGGTTACTTCCGCACGCTAGCCGACCTCGACCTCGACTGCACGGCCAACCTGGACGCGTTCGAATACCGCATCCACAACGTGCACGAAGTAGGCGATGTATACGACAGTCCCCAGCACCACTGGGTGGCGGCGCTTCAAGGGCGCGTCAAGCTACTACCCACGGCGAAACTGGCGCTCAACACCATGCTCATCTCCGAGGGGATCTACCTGTCGACCAAACTCGGCCGCGAAGTCACCGCCGACGAGGTCCGCGAGGCATCAATCTCCTCGGCCATCCCCCTCGAAGACGCCCAGCGCGGCGTAGGGGCTTAACGCGCGAAGACTCAGATTCTCCGGCACACCAATTCTCCCTTGCCGATGGGGACGATGAGGGCGTCGACTCGCTCGTCGGTCCGCGCACGATCCAGCATAGGCTGCAACGTCTCGCGGTGGTTGATGGCGTTGTCGGCGACGAGCAAGCCGCCGGGAACGAGCTTGGGCACTACGGCTTCGTAGCAGTCGGCGTACACCTCTTTCTCGGCGTCGAGAAAGCAGAATGCGATATCGGAAAAGTCAGCCAGACGCCTGCGGGCATCGTCGGCGACAAGCGAGACGACATCCTCCACGCCGCACAACCGGAACGTCTCTTGTGCCAGGCGTACCTTCTCGTCGAGGACCTCGAACGTAGTCAGCACGGCGCCCCGCGCACGGCAAGCAATCGACAGCCAAAGCGCCGAGTAGCCCGCGCTCGTGCCAATCTCGACGAATGCCCCCTCGGGCGCGCCGGCCGCGAGGAGCGCGAGGAACTGCCCGGTTTCGGGAGGAATCTGGCAAAGACAGCTCATCCGCGGCGTGCCGTCTTCGCGGTCACCCGCGTCGATCTCCTCAAGATAGGCCATTCGCTCGATCATAGCGCTGGGGATGTCATGAAACATGGTCGCCCCTTTCCCGGCCGCCTGCGGCCGCCTTTAACTCCCTCATTGTGAAAACCGGGCGTAACTCAATACCGTGCCCGGCGAGCTTCGCGCGGCCGCCGGCTTCGCGGTCGATGACGCACAGGGCGCAGGCAACCGCAGCCCCGCGCTGACGAAGCTCCTCTGCCGACAAAACGATCTGCCCACCGGACGTCACGACGTCCTCGACGATGACCAATGTCTTGCCCGCAATATCACCGCCTTCGGCCAGCTTGCACGTACCGTACTCCTTGGCCTCCTTTCGAATGAACAGCGCAGGGAGTCCGGTAACGTGCGACAACATCGTGGCGACGGGGATCCCCCCCATTTCAAGCCCAGCCAGCGCGTCCGCCCCGGGCGGGATCAGATCCTCCATGGCCAGCACGATAGATTCAAGGATCGCGGGGTCGCCCTCGAACAGGTACTTGTCGAAGTATTCGTTGCTCATCACGCCCGATCGCAAGAGGAACTTCCCCCGCAAGTTGGAGACGTCGAAGACCCGTTTAGCAAGCTGCGTGCGCAATGACATGGAAATGCAATGCTCCCGTCTCAGTCCCGGCGAGCTCTCATCATAGGCCAGGCACCCCTGCTAGATCACGTTTCTCGCCGAAACCGCCGGGCAACTCCCACGTGGCGCGCACGGCAGGCGCAGCCTCGCCTTCGCGCCACAAGATGCTCCCCCGCGGGTATCCGCAGTTCGGATCTCGACCGCGGGTTTCAGCGGAAACCACGCCCATTGTGCTATCATCCCTATAGAGCGGTAAGACCAACGCGCAGCGCCAGTTGGCGGACGGCAAACAGGAATTGTGTGATGTTGGATGGTGACGGAGATTCTATCCGCGTACACGCGGTCGAAGCCTCGATACCGATGCGGAGCGAGCGCCCGGCCGCGGTGGGTGGACGGAATCGCCGACAACGCCGCCAGCGGCGCGACAGCGATGAGGCCAAGGACCACTTCAACGAGTTGGCCAAGGAGGCGGAAGTCGTCCACAGAATCCTCCACGCGCAGGACTCGCCGTACCGCCTGTGCGTCTACCGCAAGGGAGAGCGGGTCTTCATCGACGTCGTGTTGCTCAATGATAAAGGAGCAATCGTGTCAATCACGACGCGCGAAATCACCCATCAGCCCGTCTGCAAGTGGCTTCAGAACATGGACAGCGAAGAAGGTCTCCTGCTCGACCGCCTCGCCTGACCCCACCGTCCTCCGATCCTTGAATCAGCGGCACTATCAGCCAACACGCGAAATGAGTACCGTGCACGCTTGAGTGAACGCGGTTCGTGAACTGGAGGTCCGGCCAGAAAACCCGCATGGAGTACGTGATGCGGATCCGCTACATTGAACCATCAATCCGCGGTCGGTATGATCGTGCCTGCTGTAGTGCTGAAACAACAGAAGAGAGGTTGCACATGAAAACGACTTGTCTTGTTCTGACCGCGATTCTCACCGCGACTCTGTTGACTGGACCCGCCTGGGGACAGTCGGAGCAGAAGAACACCTCGCAACCACTCACACCAGAGCAACTGGACGAGATCGCCACCTATTGGACCACGAACGACGACGCGGCCACCGAGGGGCTCGTGCTGAGCGTGCGCGAGTCCGTCGACATGACGCTCGAGCGCAACGCCCAGGTGCTCGTGGCCGCGGAAGATGTTAAAGCCGCACGCGCCAAGATCGGCCAGGCCCGCTCCCAGATGTTCCCGCAGGTGAAAGCAAGTATCTCCATGGCCCACATCGACGGCCTGGAGATACCCAGCGGATTGTTCGGCGACATCCTGCTCGGCGGCGCCAAGCAGGATATCCGCACCGACAACATCACCATCAGTCAGGTTCTCTACGCTGGCGGACAGATCCGCGCCGCTATCCAGGCATCGCGCCATCTCGCCCAGTCGGAGGAATGGAAGCGCCAAGCCACCCTGAACGAACTCGAATTCCAGGCCAAAGATGCCTACTATGGATGCCTGCTCACCCGCGCCATCATCCGCGTGGCCGAGGAGAGCGTGAAGACCTTCCGGCGCCATCTCAACGACACCGAGCAAATGCTCGAAGTCGGACTGGTCAGCAATTTCGAAGTCCTGCGCGCAAAGACGGAACTGGGCTCACGGCAGGCCGACCTCGTGGCCGCGCGGAACGGCGAACGCCTCGCCCTGGTCAACCTGCGCCGTATCCTCGCTTTACCCAAAGACACGCCCCTGGTCTTGCGCGGAGGACACGCCCTCGAACAAGTCGACCAGGGCGTTGAAGAACTCCTCTCCAAAGCCCTGGAAGCACGCCCCGAACTGCAAGCACTGCGCAAAGGCATCGCCGCGGCCGGACAGAACGTGAAGCGCTCGAAAGGCCAATATCTGCCCAGCGCCGCAGCCACCGCCGACTGGCAGAACGCTGACGGCGGCGGCAGAACCCAACCAGACGGCTGGACATTCGGCGTCGGCGCCGAATGGGACGTCTGCGCCGGCGGCCGCCGCAAGTATGAAGTCGCCGAGGCCAAAGCCCAGCTTCGAAGCCTCGAATATCAGTTAACCGATCTCGAGCGCCTCGTCGAACTGGACGTGCGAAGCGCCTATATCAGTATGGAAGACGCCCTGGCGAGGATCGTCGAACAGCAGGGCACCGTCGAACTGGGCAAAGAGGGACGCCGTCTGGCCGAGCTTCGGTTCCAGGAAGGCGTCGGCACACAGGCCGAAACCTTGGATGCCGACCTGGCCCTCACCAGCGCCGAGACGGGCTTGGTGCAGGCCATCCACGAATACGCCGTAGCCCTCGCCGCCATCGATAGGGCCACCGGCCGCAGCTGGGTCGCGTCCGTGGCCGCCGAATAGCGCGCGGCGCGCTTAGAAGCCTAGTCAGAAACCGCTCAAACGTCGCGTCCATCCAAAGCCGCCCGCTCGATCGCCGACACAACGTCGGCCAAGTGCATGATCTGGTTGGCGCAATACTTGGCCGGGTTCACTCGCATCAGCTTCGGGTTCCCTGGCGGCTCGGCGAGGATCGCCCCTGAGTCGACAACAACCTCGCCCCCCCGCCCCTTCAGTAACCGGCAGGACTGAAACAGCCGGATCGTCCGCTTGACCTCGCGCGCCGTGTCGGCGATCGCGGCCGATTCCACGCGGCGGCCATCCAACCTGGCAAATACCTCCATCACCTGGGCGGTCAACGCGCTCATCGCAATCCGCGCGGGGCGCGCATGCAGACAACGCAGGTAAAGCAATGCCCCCAACACCTGCGGCACATTGACGCACACCAGGTCTGACATGGCAACCACAAGCCCGTGGTCGAACGCGCGCTGCTCCTCATGGCCCGCCCCCGGCTCGAGATGGTGCGCCGCACCGAACACGACCGTGCTGCGCTTGGTCGCGGGGTTGTACGTGCGGATCGCCGGCACGGCGCTCACCTTCAGGCCCGGGTACCGTTCCTGCGCCTGCGACAGGAACAGCGAGGTTCGGCCGGGCGACTGGATCCAATCGCGGTACTGGATGAACTGGCCGTTACGCGATCGGCTGCGCCCGGGGTAGATCATGAACGCCCCGCCCCGCCCGAGAACCTCGATCAGCGGCGCCAACTGGGTGTTGCCAGCGGAACGCCGCGTAACGGCTACGGCGCCCAGGATGTCGCACAGAATATCGGGTCGCACCAGCCACACCAGCCACCGTGGAAACGTGTCGAAATAGTCGTCGCGCATCAGCGAGTTGAGGCGCACCTTGCGTTCCCCCGCCAAGTGGATAGCACACGCGGTCACGAAGGGATCATCGAGACGAAAGTGGTTGCCGGCAAACACCGTGGGCCCCTCTTGGGGGCAGTGCTCCGCCCCCACCACACTCAACTCCCGCCACCAACCGAACAAACGCCCGAGAAACGTAAGCCCCGGGTCGTAGTGCGTATGCCATGGTTCAGGGCGCTTGGCCAGCCCCAACCGGAACAGGGCATACCAAGCCAGCAACGTGATGAACAGGGGCCATCCGCGGAGCCTAGACATGCCCGCATTCTAGCCGCACAACCCAAGCCCGGGCAACCGATCCCTGCATCCCGCATCGCCGGTTAGGGCTCGTGCAAGAATAACTCCGCCGTGGCGCGGGGGGCAAGCTCAGCCTCGCTATTGGACCAGACACGACGCTCACCCATCGGGTGTCAGCGTGGCTGAGCAACCTTGTGTTGCCGTAATCGCCGCTTG
>JAACEL010000295.1 GCA_011682535.1 Nitrospiraceae bacterium
CCTCGGTCCATATCAGGGGTTGTCAAAAGCCTGAAAAAGCCCGCTTTACGCAGCTTATGCCCGTTTCGTGGTCTCGAAAATGGCAAAACTCTAGGCTAGGGGTCCGGCCCGAAACCCTTCGGGCGGCAGCATTTGCGTCGCATAGCGTTGTCGCTCCTCATTACAATGCCCGCATTGCGGCTTCGTCACTCCGTGCTCTGCTCGCAACTGCTGCCGCGTGCTCCATGGGGGGTTCTGGCCGGACCCCTAGACTGCGTGGGTGATCGCTTCGAGAGGAACCGGTCATATATCCGTGCAGGCGAATGCGTTAGGTAGTGGGAGGTTCGCGAGTGGACCCGATGATGGTCATGCTACGGAAGTTGCGTTGGCTTCTGGGGGTGCAACAGTGGATCGAGTCTGTTGCAGTGGGCCTGTTCGTGTCTGGCTGTGCCTGTTGCGCGTGGTTGCTGCTGGTTCGTCTCTTTCCATTGCTTGACGGCGGTCTCCTTCCTTACTGGCTATCTTTGGGGGTAGGGGGGCTTGCTGCGTCAGGCTGGGCGGTGTATCGGCGGCCGACTCTGTTGGCCACGGCGCTGGAGGCCGACGGGCGGGCGGGGCTCCAGGAGCGGCTGACGAGTTCCCTGCAACTGGCTTCGGTTGAAGGGGCGATGTTCGAGGCACTGCACGCGGACGCGCGGCGCCGGTTGCGTGACGTGAAGGTGGCGAAGGCTTTTCAGTTGCGATTGCCCCAGCGCCTGCGCCTGCTTTGGGTTCCGGTGCTGCTTTTCGGTGTGGGTTACGTGTTCTTGCCAGAGTTTGACCTGTTTGGATATCAGGAACGCCAGGTGGCGGCGAGTGTGGAGAAGGAGGCGCGCAGGGTGAAGGCGGAACGGCTGAAATCGGCGGTGCGGCCTTTGAAACAGCAGGATGAGGGTGTGCCGCTGAAGGGGTTGGCGGAGACGGCGATGGAGATCGAGCGTGTGGCAGAGGAGCTGGCGGCGGGGAACCTGACGGAGAAGCAGGCGCTGGCGAAGATGAGCGACTTGAGTGACGAACTGCGTAAGCGGCGGGAGGAGTTGCAGCCCGAATCGGCGATGGAACGTTTGGCAGCCGAGGCGGGGGGGCTTAGTGAGGCGAAGAAGCTGGCGAACAATCTGCTGAACGGCGATTTCAAGGCGGCGGCGCAGAGCGTGCGCGAGTTACAGAAGAAGGCCAAAGAGGGAAAGCTGAGTGAGGAAGAACGGGAGAAACTGGCCCAGGATCTGGAGAAGTTGTCGGATGCGCTCAAAGGGGAGGATGGGAAGCAGAATTCGATGCTGAGTGAAGCGCTGGCTCAGGCGGCGGCTGACCTGAAATCGGGGACGTTGGGGGCGCAGGGGCGGGAAGAGGGGGCATTGTCGCTGGAGGACGCGGCGTCGATCCTTGCCCAAATGGATCAGACCAGCGTGGCCATGGCCGATATCGGTGAGTGGCAGAGCGAGATGCTGGGGGGCAGCGAGTTCTGCCGAAGCTGCGGGACGAAGCTGAAGGCGTGCAAGAAAGGCGGCGACTGCGCCGGGTGCGGGCCAGGCTATGCGTGCTATGGTTTGTGCGGCGAATGCGCGGGGGGCTGGGGGCAGTGTGCGGGCCTTGCGGGCCGGGGCGAGTGGCGCCCGGGAGATTCGAGCCAGTTCGGGAATGGCATGGGCGGACCGGGACGGGGGCGGGGCTCGAGCACGGGACCGCTGCCCGACGTTGAGGACGATTTCGTGCCCACGATGCTACCAGGCGAGATTAGCAAGGGGAAGTTCCTGGCGAGCATTACGCAGCGTGTCGCACCTGACGAGGAAGACGCGGAGGCGACGGTATCATTCATCGCAGGGGTGGTGGCGGAGGCGGAGCAGGAAGCGGAGCAGGCCTTGACGAAGGAGGAGATTCCTCCGGGGTCGCGCGAGTTCGTCCGGCAGTACTTCGGTTCGCTAGAGCCGGAACGGCAACCCGTCGCAGTGGTTACTGGCCCGAGTGAATCCGCGGCCGCGCCGGGGCCGGAGTAGAGCGCGGACGTTCTTGGGGAGCGTTAGTTGGGATCCCGATTCTCGGGGTTGCTGGTTGGAGAATGGGACGATGCGATTGGGCAGACGGCGTTTTCTGAGTGTCGCGGTGACGGGTGTTCTGGCCGGTTGTGGCTATCGCAGTGAAGGGGTCTCCGAACGTTTTGTGGCGTGGGGTACCCGGGGCCTTCGAAACGGCGAGTTTCGCAAACCACGTGCTATCGGTGTGCGCGCGAATGAGGTGTTTGTGGTCGACACGACGGGGCGTGTGCAGGTCTTTGATGCGGACGGCGCCTATCTGCGTGGGTGGTCGACACCGTCGAGTGACAACGGAACGCCCACGGCGGTGGCGTTCGCGCCGGATGGGGATGTGTTGGTACCCGACACTCACTACAGCCGGATTCTCAAGTACACGGCCGACGGCGAACTGGCCGGGCAGTGGGGTTCCTACGGCAAGGGGCCGGACGAGTTCATTTACCCGACGGACATCTGCACGGATGAGGCGGGGACGTATTATGTGTCGGAGTATGGCCTGGACGCGGATCGTATCCACGTGTTCGACAAGGAGCAACGATTCGTATGCGACTGGGGAGCGACGGGAGAGGCTCCGGGGCTCATGCGGCGCTGCATGGCGATCGAGATGGGGGTTGACGGTCTGCTGTACACGGCGGATACTGCCAACCATCGGATACAGTGTTTCGAGCGGTCGGGCAAGCTGGTGCGCGTGATCGGGGAACCTGGCACGGAAGAAGGCCAACTCAAGTATCCGTACGACGTTTCGTGCGCGGTGGACGGCTCGGTGGTGGTGTGTGAATACGGGAATCACCGTCTCTCGCGCTTCAGCGCGGACGGTGGTTTCGTGGGCTGTTTTGGCAGGCCGGGCCGTGCGTTGGGGTGTTTCAACGGACCACGCGGGGCGGCGGTCTCGCGTGAAGGGATGGTGTTCGTCGCGGACACTGACAACCACCGCGTGCAGCGGTTCAGCATCGAGGAACTTTCTTGACGTATCTCCCACGATTCGTGTTTCCATGGGCGCTTGCGCTCCTGGTACTCGTCCCGTGGTCGATCTATGTGGGATCGCGGATTCGTTCGCTCTCGGCGGGCCGCAAATGGATCGCGATTGGGTTGCGATGCCTGATCTTGCTGTGCCTTGTCGCGGCGCTGGCCGGGATGGAACTGGTCAAGACGAGCGACAAGCTGGCCGTGTTCTACCTAATGGACGAGTCGAGCAGCGTTCCCGAGGATGTGAAGCGGGCAACGCTGCAATCGGTGCGGGAGGCGGCGCGGAAGTACATGACGCCGCGCGACGAGGCCGGGGTGATTGTCTTCGGCGAGGAGTCGAGCATCGAGTTGACGGTAGGCCCAAATTTGGAGATGGGGGAGATACAGTCGTATGTCGGGGGCGAGCAGACGGACTTGGCGGGGGCGATCCGGCTGGCGATGGCGGCGTTTCCGCAGGGATACATGAAGCGGATCGTCATCCACTCAGACGGGAACGAGACCATGGGGGCGGCCTTGGAAGAGGTAAAGCTGGCCCAGGCCGCGGGCGTGGGGGTAGACGTGGTTCCGTTGGCCATCGGGGGCCGGGTGGAACTGCGGCTGCGTGAGTTGAGTTTGCCGGGACGTGTCAACGCGGGTGAACCGTTTCAGGCGCGGGTGGTGGTGCGGGCGGATCAGGATTGTGAGGGGACGCTGCGCTTGTACCGGCGCGTTGCGGGTGAGAAGCGTCTGCTCGGCGAACAGACGGTGACCTTGCAGGAGGGAGACAACTCGTTTCTGTTGCCTCAGGAACTGGGAGCGAGCGGCTTCTATGAATACGAGGCGACGATCGAGTCGACTGCGGACACGGTTCTGGCGAATAACGAAGGCCAGGCGTTTGCGATTGTCCAGGGCGAACCGCGGGTGTGTTACGTGGACGCAGACCCGGAGGAAAGTCTGTACCTCGAACCGGCGCTGCGCGCCGAGGGTCTGGATGTCGTGCGCTTGGGATTGGGGGAGATCCCCGACACGTTGCCGGCGTTCCAGAACTACGATGTTGTGATTCTGGCGAATGTGAGCAGCACGGACCTGAGTACGCCTCAATTGAGGGCGTTTGAGGCGATGGTGCGGGACCTGGGCATTGGGTTGGTGATGATCGGCGGGCCGGACTCCTTTGGGGCGGGGGGCTATCACAACACGCCGATCGAGCGCGTGCTGCCGGTGAGCATGGACATCAAGCAGCAGAAGGTGTTGCCGCGCGGGGCGCTGGTCCTGATATTGCACACGTGCGAGATTCCCGATGGCAACGCATGGTCGCGCGACATTGGACTGGCTTCTCTGAACGTGCTGTCGTCGCGGGATCTGATGGGCACGTTGATGTATGGCTACTCGGGAAGAAACAGCGGCGACACTTGGCTGTATGAGCTGCAACCGGTTGGAGACAAGAGCATGATGTCCCGGGCGCTGAAGAGCGCTACGCCGGGTGACATGCCGGCCGTGGGGGGAACGTTGGGGATGGCGTATCAGGCGTTGCGTGCCGCGAGCGCCGGGGTCAAGCGCGTGGTGATGATCTCGGACGGCGACCCGGGGCCGCCGGCCGCCGCTCTGTTGAGTAGGATGAAGAAAGCCAAGATCTCCGTGAGCACGGTCTGCATAGCGCCGCACGGGATGAACGACGAAAAGATGCTGAGCTGGGTTGCGAAGAGCACGGGGGGGAACTACTACTTCGTGAAAGATCCGAAGAAGCTCCCGCAGATCTTCACAAAAGAGGCGGCCATTGTGAAGCGGGGCCTGCTGCGGGAGGAGCCGTTTGTTCCGAAACTGAAGCACGACTCTGAACTGCTGCTGGGGGTGGCGGAGACGGGGATCCCCGAACTGCAAGGGTATGTGATCACGACCGCGAAGGAGAGCGCGACGGTGCCGCTGGTGTCGGATACGGGCGACCCGATTCTGGCGCATTGGCGCCATGGTCTGGGCAAGGCGGTGGCGTTCACGTCGGACGTGACGGCACGTTGGGCGGCGGACTGGGTGGCGTGGCAAGGATTCAATCGTTTTTGGGCGCAGGCGGTGCGGTGGGCGATGCGGGACTCGAAACCCACGAATTTCCGCGTGGACACGAGCGTGCGCGATGGACGCGGGTACGTTCGAATCGATGCGGTTGACAGCGAGGGGAAGTTCGTGAATTTCCTGCGTCCGAGGGGAACGGTGACGGGACCGGGGCCGGTCTTCTCGCGCCAGGAAGTGACGCTTTTGCAGACGGCGCCGGGTATCTATGAGGGGACTTTCCCGGTAGATGAGCGTGGCGTGTACATGGTGAATCTGAACTATGAACGCGGCGACGGGACATCGGGGACGATCCCGGCGGGACTGTCGCTGGGATATTCGCGAGAATACGAATACAACACGACGAATGTGGGTCTGCTGGAGGAACTGGCCGCCGTAGGGGGCGGTCGTGTGCGGGCGCCGGGTGAGAACGTCTTCCAGCACGACCTGCCCACTTCGGCGACGGTTACGCCGGTGTGGCAGTACGCGGTGGTGGCTGCGGCATGCTTGTTTCCGTTGGAGATATTCGTGCGGCGCGTGGTGGTCAGTTTCCGCGCGGTCTACTTGGTATTGCTCGCGCTGCTGCGCAAGATTCCGCCGCTGCGCAAGTGGATACCGGCGCCGGTACGTTCGAGAGCGCCCGCGACTGGATCCTACGGCGGTTCGGTGGCGTCGGAGTTGGCCTATGCGGCTACGCCGGGGGCTACGTTGAGCTATGAGGGCGGCGATATTGCGGAAGCGGAAGCCCGGCGGCTCTCGATAGTGTCAAGCCAAACGGCCGATGGCGGGCCGGACGGGGAGGCGGTCGAACGGGAAGTCGCGGCGAAGCCTGCGGGGCATTCTGAATATACGAGTCAGTTACTTGCAGCTAAAGAGCGCGCGCTCAAGAAGCGTGGGCGGCGTTTGGGTTCCTCGAAAACGGGAACGGAGGAGGACGAGTGATGGACGTTGAGCAAACGGCAGCTGAGTTCCGGCAACGCTACGAGCTTCTGAGCGCGGAAGTGTCGAAGGTGATCGTCGGGTCGGAGGAGATCATCGACGGGGTTCTGACGGGGCTGTTCGCTGGGGGGCATTGCCTGCTGGAGGGCGTGCCGGGGTTGGGAAAGACGATGCTGGTGCGCACGTTGAGCGAGGCGCTTCATCTGCCTTTCTCGCGCATTCAGTTCACGCCTGACCTGATGCCCGCGGACATCATAGGGACGAACATGATTGTCGAAGACGAGCACGGGGCGCGGGAGTTCCAGTTCCGGGCGGGCCCGATTTTCGCCAATGTGGTCCTTGCGGACGAGATCAATCGGGCTACGCCGAAGACGCAGTCGGCGCTGCTGGAGGCCATGCAGGAGCATACGGTGACGGTGGGGCGGACGATGCACCGGCTGGACGAGCCCTTCTTCGTGTTGGCGACGCAGAACCCGATCGAGATGGAAGGCACGTACCCGCTGCCTGAGGCACAGATGGACCGGTTCTTGTTCAA
>JAACEL010000038.1 GCA_011682535.1 Nitrospiraceae bacterium
AATGGCGTATTGACGACCTGCCCGGCGACCCCACATGGCGTAAGGCGCGCGTCAAAGTCGAACGCACGGAACACGGACTCGAACTCGAAGGCCGCTTCAACGACGTGCACCAGATCGACAACCTCTCCGCCGACGACCCCAGCTTCTGGGTGCCCCTGTCGTCCCCCCGCGACTCCGACTCGCAATTCCCCATCGACACCGTGCGCTATCCCATCGTCGAGATCACGTATCGCTGCACATCGGTCGACGCCCACCCTGCATGGCTTGTCACGTATCGGGGGGGCGCGCTCTTCGACTGGCTGCCCCCGACCCCCGAGTGGCGCACCTCGGTACGCTGCGTGCAGCAACTGGGATTCCCGAAGAGTATTGACGGAATCACGTTGCGCCTCTACGCCGCATCGCGAAGCGTCGAATCGTTCGAGATACAGTCGATCCGTTTCCGCGAACCCAGCCCACGCGAGGCAGCCGCGTTGGAACACCATCAAAGTGGCCTGGAAATGCAGTCTCCCCCGGAAGACTACCCTATTCTAAAGGAGTTCCTGCCGTTCGGCACCTTCATGGACGCCGGTTCCTCCAAGCGGATCGCCGCAATGCTGGGCATCTCGCCGGACGAATACTGGGCGCTGGCGCTCGAAGACCTGGCACGCAACCATCACAATACCGTAGCCCTCGAAGGCGTCGACCACTTCACCGAGGACGAGTGGACCAACCTGCTCGAGACGGCCGGGCAGTTCGGCATCAAGTTCTTCG
Organism: Nitrospiraceae bacterium; assembly: GCA_011682535.1. Taxonomy (GTDB): domain Bacteria; phylum Hydrogenedentota; class Hydrogenedentia; order Hydrogenedentales; family SLHB01; genus JAACEL01. Next base: position 751 of record JAACEL010000038.1, read on the forward strand.
CCATTCATAACCTGCCCGTCGAACGCATGGCCGAAGACGCGCCCCGATTCATCCAGACGCACATCGCCCCGCACGCCGGCTCCGACTCGATTCTCGCGTGGTGCCTGCACGACGAGCCCCCCGAACACGCCTTGAGCGCCCTCATGCAGACACGCGACCTCATGCGCCAAGCCGACCCGAACCACCCCATTGCGGTGACGTTGCGCACGCCCAACGCCATGCCGCTGTATGGCCGCACGTTCCCCGTCTGCGCGCTCCCCCATTACGACTCTCACCTGCCCTGGGACATGGGCAGCATGGTGCGCACGCACCTGCCGCTAACCGCCGGGCACAGTTTCTGGGCCATCGCCCCGACCTTCATCTACGCCACCGGCACGCCAGAATGGCACACCTGCCCCGAGATGCGCTTAATGATGAATCTGGCCTTTGCCAATGGCGCACGCGGCTGGCTGACGTTCTCCTATCACAACGACCCCATCTGGATTCGGGGCAGTTGCCAGCGCTCGCTTACCGGGCCCTTCCTGACGTTCAGCGACCTCTGGTCGGAATTGGGGCAGCGCGTCGAATCTCTCCAGGCTATCGCGCCACTGTTTCTCAAAGCTACGCCCCAGGCCGACCCGGAGAAATGGTTCGTTACCGACAGCGTGGCCCACACTAACGCCCAATTCCCCGAAGGGATGGAGCCCACTGGGGTCTACCGCCTCGCCGGAGACGATTTCGACCTCTACTGCGTCACGAGTAATGACATCCGCGAGATGATGACGGTCCACATCGACACGTCGTCGCCCACGCGCAATGGCCTCGTCCTGTACGACCTCGCCGATTACGCACGCACGCGCCGATGGACCGCCATGCCGACCAAACGCCACCTCGAGATGTTCCCCGGCCAGCAGCACATCATCCTTGCGGCGGCCCCCGCGGCGGCCGAGCGGTGGCGCGACACCATTGCCGAACGCCTTATCGCGGGCGACCGGCGCCGCCTCACCTTCGACCTGCCTCTCGCCCAGGCTTACGGCCTCGACACCACCGACATCGAATGGCGCATGGCGGGCATCGGACACAGCACCACCCCCGAGGCCCTCGACAACATGCGCCGGGCGCGCGATATCCTGCTCGACCTCATCTACGCATCACCCAAACTCTACGAGAGCCGCAGCAAGCTCATCGAAGTCAGCGCGGCGCTGTGTGCGTGCGACGGCAGCCTATGCCGCCTGCTCGGGCAGGGGCAAGCCGACGTCGCCCGCCAGATGGGGTTCAAAGTGATCCCCCTCGCACGCGAGATGACTCATCTGCGGATCGAATTGCGCCAAGGACGAGGGCGCGCCATCTTCGAGCAATGCCGGGGCCTGGCCAAACGCACCTCGGAGATTCTCTACGAAATTCGCGCCTTGTTCCGGACCTGACAAAAATCACCCAAGGGAAACCTGTACCAAGCGGCGCAGCCGGCGACTGCGGATCCCCCTACAAAAGCTAGAAACGCCACTTGGGCACGAGTTCGCCTGCTCCAGGATCCTGGGGAAGGTCGACTTCGGGCGCCGGCGCCGGCATGCGCGTCTTCTTGCGCTCCTTGTACATCTTGACCGCAGGGTCGGCCACCTCCACGTCTTGCGCGTAGATGGGGCTCGACATCGCCAGAACCTCGGTCAACCCGAACCCCTGCTCGTTCTTGCGCAGATCGACCGGCGCGACAACGCGCACACGATACACGGAGTAGTTCTTAGGCGCCTGATCGAAGTGTATCGAAAACGAACGGCTCGTGATCTTCTTCGAGATGATCTCGCGCCCGTTATGCAGCACCTGCAAACGCGCCCCCTCCGCCCCCTTCACCCCAGCCACGAACCGCGTGGGTACGTCATACGGGATCACGCCGCCCATGATCACATCGAACGTATCATCCTGCATAACGTCGGCCGCAAACCGGATCTGCGGGCCGTCCGGCCCCGACGTCACGAACGTCCGGCCCCGGCGCATCCCGTCGAGAATCCCCAGAGCCGACTTTTCCGTGGCGTAGACGTATGTCAACGGCTCGCCGATCGGCACCTTGGGGCTACCCGAACTGCTGCCCGCGATAGCGGCCGCCTTGAGACCCCGCACAAGTTCGGCATCGTAGAAAAGCGACGCCTGGCCATTGGCCGACAACCCCGTCGTCGCCGCCGCGAACGCGATCGAACGCAGAAGCTTGCGGGACTCCTCGGCACGGACCGTCGTATCCTCGTTCAACTCCGACAAGGTGAGCGGCGCCACGTCTTTCCAGCCCCGGCACCACACTTCCACGCCATTCATGAACCGCAAGTCCCATTGCCAGGGCTCCGTGAAAAAACAGGGATGGGCCACCCCGAAGAAGCCGCCCTGCGCCTGGATCATGTCGACCAAGGCCTGGGCCTCCGCCGGGCTGTCGGTCACTGGCGGGAACGTACCTGGCGCGTAGAGCAACGCGATGCCTTGCTCCGGAGTGCCCCACTCCATCGCCGGCAGCAGGACAACCGAATCGGACTTGAAGCCGCGGTCCCGGCACGCCGCTATGGTGTTGCGGTCCGTGATCGCAAGAAAATCGAGACCGGCCCGTTCCGCCCGGCGTATGAGCTTCGCCACGGATTCTTTTCCGATCCCATAGGACGAGTGCGTGTGCAGGTCGCCCTTGTACCACCCCTCCGTGTCGTCCAGCACCCGGGTGTCGATCGGGATCGTCTCGCGGCCAGGGACACTGCGCGCGTTGTCCAGGTCGGTGCCGCACTCCAGTTCCACGCGGTCGATGGCAAAATCCGCGTCGCGGTCGAACTCGAACAGCGACATACCCCCGCCCGCGCCCTCCAGCAGGCTTACCAAAACAAAACCCGGCATATCGGGCGCGACCTCAACGTCTTTGGCCTCGACCAGCACCGGCACACCCAGGGCATACACGTACACATAGGCCTTGTAGCGGCCCGCCGGCACGGCGCCCTGGTGTTTACCCTCGGGTACTTCGATCACGATCGGCTCGTGTCCGCCTTCCCGCTGCAGCTCCACACGGGCGGCCAAGTCGTGCCCGAGCACGTCGGTCACGTTGATCTCGATCGTCCCCGTCTTGGCCGCCCAAGACGCCCGAAACCCCGAAAACAACAGCATTGCCACGAGCACACCCGTGCGAGTCCATGCCTTCATTACAGCCTCCCTACTGAACAAACAGCGTGCCAAAACGCCCATTCGGCCCCAGTTAAGCGAGGTTACTACGGACACAAAAGCACTTCTTGATATTTATCGCACAATTGGTGTACACTAACAATAAGAGAATGCGCCGCCTGAGCGAGAGCGTCGTGTCATCCTAGTTGAGCTGGGCAGTTCGTACAACTACGGGCTTGCCGTTGCCGGAGTGCCTAAAGTTTCCCAGGAACCATTGATACTAAAGGCTGCTATCATACACCAAGTACCTACTCCAAGATAGAAGCGGTTTGAGAAACTGGGGCGGATGGCCAGGGATGCACGAGCAAAACCAGGCTCTTGATTCAATTGGCGTGGTTTGAGGCAGAGTGCAATGTGAGGAGAGAGAAAACATGATTCCCAGCATCGACATCCACAGTAGCGTGGCGGTGTACGTGCAGATCGAGAACCACGTACAGTTCGCCATTGCGTCCGCCCGGCTGAAGCCCGGCGACCAGCTTCCCTCCGTCCGGGAGCTGTCCGAGCGGCTCGGCGTCAACCCCAACACGGTAGCCAAGGCCTACCGGGATCTTGAAGTCATGGGGCTGCTTTACACCCGGCGGGGGATGGGGGTCTTCGTCAACAAAGGCGTCGAAGCCAAGTGCCGCGAAGAGTGCCGCAAGCGGATTATCGGCCGTTTGCATGAAGTCGTCACCGAAGCGAAGTCGGCCGGCATGACCCGCAAGGAAATCGTGCAGATCGTCGAGGCCAGCGTGGCCCTCGACGAGGAGCCCTACGGCGAGACGCCCGCGGCCCTCATCGCCATGGCGAAGACCAAGCGAAAATAGCATCACACCGTTTGGGCGGTTCGCGAGACGGGCCGGCCAATATGGACTACGGGAACTGAGCTGCCCGGTGGGGGCAGCTCAGTTTTCTGTTTTGTGCCCATCGCCTGACCCCAAACCGGCGCAGGCCATTCCTACACCTTGACCACGCGGCCGCTCTTGGCCGACTTGTACGCCGCCACCGTGACCTCCACGGCGCGCAGCCCATCAAGGCCCGTCACACTGGGCGCACGGCGTTCGTCGCACGAAGCCACAAACTCCTTCACCAGACCCAAGTCCGGGTTGCTCCCCCAGTGCGCCCACTCCGCCTTCATCGCATTATCGTTATACACGTCCAGCTTCTGGTTGAACGCATCCACGGCGATCACGCCCTTCTCCGCCACGATTTCCAGCGTCACGTCACCCCACGCCGGGAAACTCTTGCATCGGCTCCAGCTTGCCGTGTGCGACACCTTCAGCCCGCCCTCCATCTCCATGTGCAGGCTGCCCAGGTCGTCCATGCCCAAGTTGTCATGTACCAACATCCCGTTCTCGCAATACACCCACGTGAACTCGCGTCCCGTCATCCAGCGCAGCAGGTCGGCCACATGCACCGTGTGGTCCATGGTGGCCCCGCCGCCCGACAGCTCTTCCTGGGCAAACCAGCCGCCCGGACACTGTCCGTTGTTGGTACAGTTGGCCGCGTACAGCACCCCGTATTCGCCGGATTCGATGAGGTCGCGCACCTCGATCAGGGGCGGCGAGAACCGGCACGGAAACGCCGTGCTCAAACCGACCTCCGCCTTCTTGCACGCCGCGATGATCGCCTTCGCGTCGGCCACCGTCGTCGCTAGCGGTTTCTCACACAGCACCCACTTGCCCGCCGCCGCGGCCGCCTCCACCATCGCGCGGTGCTTCACATTTTCCGACGTGACAATCACGCCGTCGAGGCCCGACTCCAGGAAGCGGTCCATGTCGCCGACGAAACTGGTGCCATACTGCTTGGCGGCCTCGCGGCCGCGCTTGGCGTTGTCGTCCCACACCGCCACCAGCTCTGCTTCGGGCAGTTCGTTCAGGCAAGCGGCGTAGCCGTTCGCGTGCATATGGGCGAAACTCATGATCCCAATCTTGGCCATCGTTTTCTCCTTGCCGCGCCGGCTGCTGCCCGGCGCGGCCTCGTGAAGAAATCGCTCGAAACGGCCTAACCACGCCCATAGGACGTGGCATCGCCGGCCGTTTCCTGGCTTCGCCACCGCGATTTCCGCTAAGCGATTTGTTCCAAGCAACCGGATTGCCGTAAGGCTCACAGCTTAACCGGCTTCCCCGTTTCCGCGGACTTGAGCGCCGCCGTCGCCATCCGCACCGCCTCCAAAGCGTCTTCCGGCGTCACCCGCGCGCGCAATTTGCCATCGAGCCACACTTTGAAGTCCTCCCACTCCAGTTGGTAAGGACTCGTGTGAACGGGGCTGGAAGGCACAATCATGCTGGCCCCCGCGCCCGGCGCCGTGCGTTTCATCGCCTTGAGCGGCGTGTCGTCGCTGTTGAACTGGATGATGCCCTGGTCGCCGCAGATCTCCGCCTCGACCCGGAAGCCGGACGGGTGCGCCCATGTACCGATCACCTTGGCGATGATGCCGTTCTTCATCCGGAACGTCGCCATCGAGTAGTCCACATGGTTGGGTACCGTGCGCTGGAGCGCCTGGCAGAACACGCGGTCTGCGTCGCCGAACACGTAACGTAGCCAGTCGAAATCGTGGATCATGCTGTCCAGCGTTACCCCGCCGCTCTGTTCGAGGTCGCGAAACCAGCCGCTCTGTCCCGCCGGAAAGATTCCGCCCCGGTACAGCCGAACGAACCCCACCTTCCCCACTTTGCCCTGGGCCACTTGAGCCCGCATAGCCTCGAATTCCTGAAAATAGCGCACCACGTGGCCGACGAACAGTTTCACCCTCGCCTTCTTCGCCGCCGCGATCGCCTCTTTGCACTGCTGCACCGTCCGCCCGAACGGTTTCTCACAGAAGATGTGCTTGCCCGCCTTTGCCGCCGCCACCACGTATTCCGTGTGGGTGGGTGTCGGCGTCATGATGCCGACTACGTCGACATCGGGCCGCGTCAGCACACCGAAGCAGTCGTCCGTGGCGTCAGCGTCGAATCCGCTTGCCACGGACCGCGCCGTGCTCAGTTCGAGGTCGGCGCAGGCAACCACGTTGAATCCGCAGTTCACCGCCATCTGGGCGTGCATCCGGCCCATGCCGTTGCAGCCGATGATTGCTACATTCATCTCGTTCCTCCCCATTGGCCGGTCGGCGCCGGCACAGTCCGCTAGAGCGCGACGATCGCCTCCAGGGCCGTGGATACGTGCCGGAGCATAACGTCGAGCGAGTGCGTATACGGACCGAACTCGGCCACCAGTGCACGGTCGTAGCCCACCTCGCGGAAAGCCGCCATCACCGCGGGCCAGTTCACATCACCCTCCATCAGCATGACGAATCCGCCGAAGTTGCCCGCCGACGCGCGGAAATCCTTGGCATGCACCATGCAGATGCGATTGCCCAGGATCCGGATCCACTGTTCCGGATAGCCGTACAGGATGATGTTGCCCACGTCGAAATAAGCGCCGACGTACTCGCTTTGAAACTGGTCGATGAAGTCGCGCATTTCCACCGGACTGAGCAGAAACTTGTTCCAGACGTTCTCGATGGCCACGGACACCTTGAGCCTTTCGGCGGTAGGCACGAGATCCTGGATGGCATTGAGCGCGTTTTCGATGGCTACGTCGTAGGACACCTCGGGCGTCACCGAACCCGGCACCGTGAGCACGCTGTCCACACCCAGGCACGACGCAATCTCCAACGCCCGCGCCACCGCCTCGACGCCCTTCGTGCGCACGTTCGGGTCGGGCGACGTCATCGGCAACTCCCAACCCAAACCGCATCCGATGCTCGTCAGCTCGATGCCTTCCCGCTCCGCATGTTTGCGGATGGCCATCACATCACGCTGGGTCACATTCAGGCGCACCGGCCCCTGCGCGCCCACGCACACCTCAAAGGCCTTGAAGCCTACCTTTTTCGCGATCGATATGGCTTCCGTCGCCGGCATGTCGGCCGGAAACGCCCATTGATTGATACCTGGCAGCATGTCGTCTCCCTTTCTCCCTGACCCGGAACGGACTCCGTGGAGCGTCCATTATAGAGTATCCCACGACGGTTGACTACGGTTGGGTCGAAATCGGCGAGTAACTTCCGCGTGGCGCGCGCGGCAAGCTCAGCCTCGCCCGTAACCAGACACTTCGGACGCGCCACAATACGCTACCTGTCGTTCGGGGGTTTGGCGCTGTGCCGAGCGTATAGTTCCGAATGCGCCCGCTTCGCCGCCGTGACCAATTCGGAATACGGCGTGTCGGTAATCGACACAAACCCGATGTTGTAGTTCTCACCGTCGAACCACCGTCCCGTCGTATGTTCGTCCACGTACTGGAACCAATGGCACCCAACGAACGCCGGGCAGTCGGCCACGTAGCGCACATAGTCCAAATAGTGGGCGGCCCGGTCGGCCTGATCGTTCGTGGGCACCAGTCCCGTGTGGAACATGCCGCGATCGAGCGCGCCGAAATGAAACTCGCCGATGATAAGCGGCTTGCCCAAGTCGTTCTCACCCGTGTACGCCTCCGTTTTGATCCGGCGCGAATACAGGTTGAAGCTCACCACGTCGGCCACGTCCGCACACGCACGCACCACCCGTTTCGGCGCCGAAGAAAACCGGCAACCCAGATAGAGTTGGTGGGGCGTGTGTTTCTTCAGGGCGTCGCTGACGACACGGAAGTAGCGGTGCGCGAAGGCGTACTCAAACGCATCCAGGTCGACGCCGCAGGCGGCATTGGCCTTCTCGGGGACACGTAGCGCATCCCAATCGGCAGCCTCCGTGCCCCACGCCGCGTTTAACCCGCCTATCGTCTCGTACTTCGCCTGGAGTTGCTCGACAAACGCCTGACGGCAGGGCTGGCCGGGCGGACTCGCCAGCGTGCCGTGCCGCACCGTCTCCCACGACAGCTCGTTATCGACGAAGTATCCAATGCACAATGGGTTCGCGGCGTACTTCTTCACCCCACTCGCTACTCTGGCGTCCACCACTTCAGCGAACGCCGGATCGTACACGTCCTTCATCCGTCCCCAGTAACCCCGTGCCCCCTCCAGCTCCCGAACCTCACCCGATATGCTCAATGAAACGACAAAGGGCATCGGGCTGTTAAGCAGCACGTCTTCCTGCGACCAGTTCGCGATCGTGTTGAACCCCCAAGCCCCCAGCCGGCGGTATGTGGTGTTGCGCCACGCCCTCGGCCAATCTTCGCCATACTTGCGCAGCAGGTTCCACTGATAGAAGCGGCAAGTCCGTCCCTTGCCACCGATCGGCTCAGCCATGCTGTGCGCGCCTTCGACCTGGCCGTACATCCCCCGCTCAGCCGGGTTGTCCGCGTCTGGCAGTGCCTCGAACCAACCGTCGCGGCCCTCCACGAAGGTCTCGCCCCACGTCCCCACGCAATCCATGCCAACGGAGAAGAACAGGTGGCCGCTGGGCGTAACCAGCCACCACGTCCCGTCGATCTGCTCCGTACGAAACCAGCCGGTCGCCTCCAATTGCGGGCCGTCCGCCCACCCACCATACCCGTCGCGTCCGGCCAGCGCGGGAGCCCCAGCCAACGCGGCCTTTTCGGCGTCGCGGCGCTGCCTGAGATCCTCCTCCGACGCAATCTTCCCCGGCCAATCGGCGTGCATATACTGGCCGAAGCGGTCGATGAACGGCAGGGGGATCAGGTCGCGCAGCGGCTGGCCGTCACCGAACAGCCGCACTTCTTCAAGAATGAGGGTGCGCGGCTCCGGGGGCCGCGGGAGGAAGACCTGAAAAGCCGTAATCGCCGACGTGTCGATCGGGCTGCCCGTTCCCACGACACCGCGATAAGGTACGCCCCGCATGCCCCAGAAATCGTTCGCCTCCCCCGTGCTGAACCGGACCATTAACGTGGCACGTTCGCCAGGCTTGACGTACACCGTCCCGTTGTTGCAGTGATTCATGCCGTCCGCGCCCGCGTTGTCCACCCGCATGCACACGTCTACCGTCTCCGTGCCCGGATTGAACACGTCCACCGCGATCCCCGCGTAGGCACTCCAGTCCCACGTTCCTTCCGGCGGCGCAAAGAACACGTTCGGCCAATCCACCCGTGCGAAGTCCACCTGCATCGCGCGCCGTCCCCCGTATGGCACCATCGTGGCTTCGGTGTTGTTCTGCGTCATATTGGGCGGCAACGCCTCACCGTCGAGCCGGATGAACACCGTTTCTTTCAGTCCATCCAACTCCCCCACGGCGGCCCCCACAGCCATCAGTACACACAGGGATATCATCTTAGACAACATGGCCCCTTCCGTTAACCGCAACACCCGCCCAATACCGGCTTCATCAAACTACACGCTCCTCGCTTGCGGACTCAACCAGCGCACCCGCCGTTCGGAACCCGCTATTGCATCGTGATGTAACGTGGCAGTGTCTCCCACCCGGGAGGAAGCGTCACGAACGGAAGGATGCTGGGCAGCTTGGCCTCGTCCTCGAAGCGGTAGAGGCCCGTCAGCAGCGGCACATCGTCCGCGGCGAACTCCAGTCCGTCGAAGGTCGACCAGTCGGCGTAGTAGACCGGAATAAACAGCCGCGTCCGCCCCTCGCCCCCGCCGGACGGGGGCGCCGTCAGCCACCAGGTCAGATTATTGCCCGGCCAATCGCGGCCGGGGATCGACGAGGTGTAGCGCACGGTGAAAGGGACGGACCGATCCGGGTTGTCGAATTCCGCTACCAGCACCGACACGTGGGATGGCCAATTCGCCCGCGCGGCGGGTACCGCGGCGAGATCGGCGAAGCCCTCGGCGTGTACGCGCACGCGCTCTTCGGGCAACGTTGTGAACACGCGCGGCAACGCCTCCAGTTCCGCGGCCGCGAAAGCCCGCAACAGCTCGCCCACCGTATCCTGCTGAACCCACCGCACCGCCTTCAGCGGCACGGCATACCCCAGTGCAACCACGAGAGCGATGCATCCCACGCGCGCGACGGGACGCCACAGACGACGGATGCAGAGCGGCGGCGGCGCGGCCTGGTCCGCTCCTCCCGAGCGCCGGATCCACAGCGCGCGAACACCATCGACCACGCGTTGCGCCAGGAATCCAAACGCCCACAGAGGGATGATGGCCAGGTGGAAGTAATGGCGGTAGTTGAACTGAAGCGAGGCGACCCCCATGAAAAACAGCACGGCGAAGGCCACGAACAGGCCTTGCCGCAGGTTGCGCCCGCCGATCAGTGCAACGGCCGCCATGATCTGATAACGGCTATACGCCAACACACACACGGCCACGGCCAAGTGAATCCGGTACAGGAAGATCAGGAAGGGCGACGTGACGCCGCCGGGCCCCGGGGCGTGCCGGGGCGGATGGGCGCTGTCGGCGATCCGCCAGACGGCCGCCCACGCCCGCGTCACGAAATCGGCGGGGAACGTTCGTACCATGTCGCGCAGGAATACCGTCCCGATATCGGCGTATTCCGGGGTGTACCAGTCGGGAACCGTCTCGTACTCGAGGACGCGGCCGCCGTAATTCTGGATAATGGCGCGGACCAGATTGTCCGAATAGGGCCCGCCCGAGGCATACGGCGTGCCGCCGACGCCGAGGCGCTGGTGACACTGGTGCATCGTGCCATGGTAGATGATGTCGGCATTGCACTCGCCGATGCCGGACTGCACCACAAACAGCGGGAAGGACGTGGCCGCGAAACACACCACCATACACGCCACGGCGCCCAGGCGCTTCGCCCACTCCCGCACCGGGTTGCCGGGGGCAAACACGAGCACGGCCGCCACGCACACAGGCGCCGCCACGATGATGTCGCCGCGGAACCCGAGTCCAAACCCGATCGCCGCGCCGCATGCGCACGACAAAAGCAGGAACCTCCGCGTGCGCAGCGGACGCTTGACCAAGTGGCCCAGGATGAGGAACACCGCCATGAAAGCGGGCGCCTTCGAGTAATCGCGCAGCCACGTCAGGTGGCCCAAGTGCAGCGGGGCCGTGAGGAAAAACAACGCGCAGAACACGGCCAAAGGCCGCTTCATACCCAGGCGGAACACGCCATAGGCCAGCGCGGCCGTCAATCCGTAGAGCACACCAAACAGCGGCGCCAGCGCGCTCCACGATATCCCGAAGATCCACCACACCAGCGCGACGGCCAGTTCGAGATACAGGTGCAACAGTTGGAGCGGGTCGAACTGGGAAAGCACCGGAACCTCGTCCGGGAGCGTATCGGGCGAGAAAGCGTCGGTGCGCTGCCACAAGAAATCGTCCAGTTCCGGTAGTTGCGCCGTATCGGGGTTGATAAAGCCCCGGCCGCACGCCAGCATCGCGGCGGGACCGTACTTCTCCTGCAGGAACATCTCCCCGCCGCACGCGCCCACATAGATCGTGCCCACCGCCGTCCCGATGACGAACAGCGCCACGGCCGTCCGAACATCCGCCGACAGCCAAGTCCGCCGCACGCGGCATTGCCTTCCGTCTGTCGCTGCCTCATTCTTCACACCGCTACGGCGCCTCCGGAATCTCATACAGAGTATACGCATCTCCCCGCAACACCGCCGGCAGATCCAAGGTGTATCCGTTCGGACAAATCACGTGCCGGAAGTGGTAGATCGCGGCCAGTTCCTGCCAGCGCGCCCGGCCGCGCCGCGCCCACGCATCCAGGCGGTAGTCCCAATACGCGTCGAACCGGATGTCGAACAGTTCGTCATACATCTTGGCGACAGTGGGCCCGATCTTGGGCACGTAGGCCATGTGATGGCAGGTCTCGAAGGTGACGAGGGTCGGGTGGTTGAGCCGTTCCTGCAACCGGATCTCCGAATGCGGCCCGAGGATCATCGCACCCGGTTCGGCATGTTCGGCGAGATAGGCGGTGACTTTCGCGTCGAGCGGATCGCCCGGCAGATGATTGCGCGTACGCCATTGCTCAAACGTCAACCCCGCCAGCAGCATGGCGCACAATACCCAAGCCACGGCCGGGCGGCCCAACGCAGTCACGACGCGCCACCGTCCCAGCGCCGCGATCGTCCACACCGCCACGCAACCCACCACGATGCAAAACGCGCCAAACTGGTGATAGAAGGCGATGGACACGATCCCCGCGCCTGCACACAAGGCCCACAGGATCGCGAAGCCGCCATCCCCGCGCAGACGCGACAGCAACACCCCAGCCGCCCCGCCCATCATCAGGAACAGAATCCCTTCGGGCAGTTGAATGTAGCGCGTGAAGACGCGTTCCGGAATCACATGCGACAGCAGCGGCCACAGCAACACGTACGCCAGGAGAAACGCCATCCAGACCCCGCCCGCGCGCCGGGGTTCGCCGTCCTCGGCGTCATCCGCCAGCAGCCCCAGCGACGTCACGACGGCAATCAGGACTGCGTAGTTGAACAGCCGGTAGGGAATCCAAGCCAACAACACGTAAGGCATGCGGTCGCCCAGGATAAGATAGGTCAAATAGCACGCGCCGCCCCCGGCGAACGCCATGGCCGTGCACGCCAGGCACCAGGCGTACGGTCCACCCCCGCGCCCCCGCCGCCATTCCAACCGCGCCGCCCCAATGCCCAGCGCCAGCGCGGCCAAGTTCATCAGGATAGCGTTGCCCAACGGCGCAAAACGCGGGATCGCACGATGCACGTCGTGGGTGAACACGTAGGTGCGCCATACCTCGCCCGCGTTGATGGACGAGAAGTAGGGCCCCTCCGTCACCGGCGGCAGGCTGAAGGCAAGCGGCTTAACAATCCAAAACGCAAGCGACACCGCGAAGCCCGCGGCGAACCATCGACCACAAGCCAGCAACTCCTTGCCGTTTCCTTGCCGCCACTGCCACAAGACGAACAGGGTGCCGACGGCGTAGGGAACCGGCGCGTGGCCGATGTGAATCAGCGGCATCAGGCCGATTAGCAGGAACCCCCAGCGCCAGCGGCCGCCCGCAAGTAGAAAGACGCACAGCAGGGCCGACGCCATGCCGATCTGTCCAATCGAGAACTGATCCGGCCACGCGCCCAGCGGATAGTACGGCGCGAACCGGGTTTGGACTTCCAAGAACATCAGCGTGGCCGCGATGTGCCCCCAGACCGCCCTCCGTGTCAGCAGACTGGTCAGCAGGAACATCGGCGCGACGACACCCAGCAGGAACAACACGTTCCACGCCCCGCAGACGATTGCCGGGTCCGCCACCCACCGCATGAAGGCCGCCGTCAATATGTAGTGGATCGACATGACGGCGTAGGTATACTGATAGAAAGGATGCTCGACGGGATAGGGCGTCAACCCGAGCATCAACTGCGCACGCTCGTAGTTCTCCTCCCAGCGCACGCCGCGCAACGCAACCGCCACGACGGCGAACACCGCCCAGAAACACACGCCAAGCCACAGTTGGCGTCCGGGCACACCGGCAGGCTTGTTCGAGAGAGTCGGCTTATGCATTACGTATGGTGTTCCTGGAATTCCATCCCGGCCGCTCAACTGTCATCTCGACCGCAGGGAGAGATCTCGAACCGCCCCTCGCTTTAGTCAGTACCTGACTTTCGCGGCGCTTGCGCCGATCACTCGCAAAACCGAGAGCCGGCTTCGCCAGCGCGGGAAGTTCTCATGCTGGCGGCGCCCCAGTCGATATAGGCGTGGGCCGGGCGGCTCCACAGAACCGCCGCCAGCAGAAGAAGGCCCGTTGTGCCCGCCACGCGGCAGGACACAAACGTTTCTCTTTACACTACAGGTTCCAGCCCGGCCGGTATTCGCGCTTCACCAGTTGGTTGGCCTCGGGAACGTTCGTGCACCGCATGTTGGGTCCGTCCCACTCGATCCGCTTGCCGGTGCGAATGGCCAGATTGCCCAGCAACACCATCTCGGTAAACGGACCGGCATAGTCGAAATTACCACCGGCGGGCGGGCCGCCCTTGGCCGCGCGTACAAATTCCTTGTAGTGGCCGATCGACTTCGCGATCGTCTTGGGCACGTCGGGCTTGTGGTACGGGATCGGACGCGGCGAACCGCCGTATTCCCCGCACGTCAGCAGCCCCTTGTCGCCCACGAACAACGAACCGTTGTCGCCGTCACCCAACTGCACGTCCTCGGCCACACCATCCGGACGCGGCGGCTTCTTCCCGCCGTCGTACCAGTACACGTCCACCGGCGCCATATCGCCGCGCGCGGGAAACTCGTAGTGGATGATCGACCAGATCGGGCCGCTCTCTTCACTGTTACCTTCCGACGTCGCCTCGACTGACGTCGGGTAACCCAGCTTCAATGACGTGAACGCCGGATCCATGATGTGGCAAGCCATGTCGCCCAGGGCGCCGCAGCCAAAGTCCCACCAAGCCCGCCAAGACCACGGCACATACGCCGGGTTATATGGACGCACCGGCGCCGGGCCCAGCCATAGGTCCCAATCGAGCGAAGCGGGCACCGGCGGCGTGTCCGTCGGGCGGCTCATACCCTGCGGCCAAACGGGGCGGTTGGTCCAGATATGCACTTGGCGCACCTGACCGATATAGCCCGCCTGCACCCATTCCGTCATGCGCCGCACGCCCTCGCCCTGGTGGCCCTGGTTGCCCATGTGGGTGGCGACCTTGTACTTGCGCGCCGCCTCCGTCAGCATCCGCGCTTCATAAATGTCGTGCGTCAGCGGCTTCTGCACGAACACGCTCTTACCCAACTGCATGCACGCCATCGCGGCCACCGCATGCGTGTTGTCCGGCGTCGAAATCGTCACCGCGTCGATGTTGTTGGCTTCTTTGTCCAGCATCACGCGGAAATCCTTGTAACGCCGGGCATTGGGGAAATACTTGAAAGTGTCCGCCGCGCGATCCCCGTCCACGTCGCACAGCGCGACCACGTTGTTACCCACACCCACGGCCCGGATGTCGCTCGAGCCCTTGCCCCCCGCGCCAATAGCGGCCACGTTCAACTTCTCGCTCGGCGCGATCGTCTTGCTCACGCGAACGGGCTTCGTGCCCGTCGCGCAACCAGCCGCCAATGCAGCCGAACTCATGATAAACCAGCGTCGTGAAACTCTCTTGTCCATGTTTGTGTGCCCTTTCATCCGCGCACAGCGCTGCCCCACCCTCCGGTGGGATCTCGACTCTTTATCCGGCGCAAAAGACCGGAATTCCACTACTTCGTTCGCAGCATACTCCAAACAATTACCCGCTTCAATTCCCGAACGCCCCTTGACTGAGCACTCACCATTATCGACAATGAAGCCTCGGAACTGGGGATAGATCCTGAACAAGGGAGCAATCATGAGCACTGAAACCTTCCGGCGCCATCGTTACATCATCTTCGGCATTACGTTCGCTTGGATGCAGGCTGGGCTGTTGACGGCCGCGGCCGAGACACCCCTCTACCGCGACGAGCCCTCCGGAGAGTTCCTGCGCCAATGGCTGCTCTGCGGTCCCTATCAGCTCGGCGAAGTCGACGAAACCGACGCCGAGGTCGACCACCTGCCCGGGTTCGAGCGCGATTTCCTGCACGCCCATGGCGGCGAGACCAATCCGTCCATCGTTGAAGGACAGACGGATCAACTCGGCGAGGCCAGCGCCACTTGGACCGCCTACGAGAGCGAAGAACCGGAGATCGATCTCGACATCGCCCTATCCGACGAGGCCTTCGTCGCGGGATACGCCTACTGCGAGATCGAGTCGCCCGAAGACCGCATCTGCATCCTCGCCCTGGGCACGAACGACGGCTGCCGCGTCTGGCTCAACGGCGAACGGGTCTGGGACTATACGGCGGGCCGGGGCCTGTCCGCCGACGACGATCTACTGGCCGTCATGTTGCGCAAGGGACGCAACACACTGCTGCTCAAGGTAGAAGAACGCGGCGCCAACTGGGGATTCTGCGTCCGCTTCCTGCCGTTGGATCCGGCATCGTTCGCCGGCAGATTCCAGCTCTTCAAGGTCGTCACACCTGAGGACGGACGCGCCGTCCTCAGGTTCATCCACCCCATATCCGTCGCCCAGCGGCTGGTACGCAACACCGTCGTCACCATCCACATGCCGGGCGACCCGGACGCGATCGTCTGGCAAGGCCCCTGGACGCAGCAGGCCCAAATGCCTCTCGACACAGGGGTCAAGGCTTACGGCCACTACGAACTCAACATCGACACCCAACTCGCCGACGGCTCCAAGTGGACGCGCACGGTGCCGTTCACCGCGGGAGAACGGATTGACTACGTCCTTTTCGAAGAGGGCCGGACCGACTACGCCATCGTGATCGGAGAAGACGCATCCGAGTCGGAGCTGTGGGCAGCGTCAGAGTTGCAGCATTGGCTGAAGGAAGTCAGCGGCGCCGTGTTTCCCATCCGTGCCGCCACGGAGCCCGCCGAAGACCACGAAATTGTCGTGGGCTACAATATCCGCGCCGCCGCGTTGTTGGGCGCGGACGTCGAAGCCCCGGCGCCCACCGATGAGTCGTTCATCTACCGCAACGTAGGGCCCGCCATCGTCATCGCGGGTGGACGCGACCGCGGCACGATGTACGGCGTGTTCAGCTTCCTCGAACGCGAACTCGGTTGCCGGTGGTATACGCCCACCGTCAGCGCCGTACCCCGCAAACAGCGCTTGGCCTTCGACTACCTGCGCCATGCCGAATCTCCCGGCATACGGGTACGCAACGACTTCTACTACGAGGCCTTCGACCCCACCTGGGCGGCCCGAAACCGGATCAACGGCGAACTGACGTTCGACACCGTCAGGCAACAACCCGGCGGCGTGGAAACCTATTGGGGCGTGCATACGTTCTATCGCTTCATGCCACCCGACGAGTTCTTCGAATCCCACCCCGAGTACTACAGTCTGATCGACGGCAAGCGCGTCCACGAACGCGCCCAGCTCTGCCTCACCAATCCCGACGTGTTGCGCATCGTCACCGAACGCCTCCTCGACTACATGCGCGGTAACCCCGATCACCTCATCTATTCCGTATCGCAGAACGACTGGCGGAATCCCTGCCAATGCCCCAGATGCCAAGCCATCGCCGAGCGGGAAGAAAGCGAATCCGGCCCGCTCATCTGGTTCGTCAACCAGGTCGCCGAGGCCGTTGAAACCGAATTCCCCGACAAGTTCGTCGGTACCCTCGCCTACGATTACACGCGCAAGCCCTGCAAGACGTTGAAACCCCGCCCCAACGTCGTCATCCGTTTCTGCAGTATCGAGTGCTGTTTCGCCCACGATTTCCACAACTGCCCGGAGAACGCGTCGTTCATCGACGACATCGAAGGCTGGTCGGCCATCGCCCCCCACTTGTACATCTGGGACTACGTCGTCAACTTCGGCCATTACATCATGCCGTATCCGAATTTCCCCGTACTCCAGCCCAACATCCAGACCTTCCGCGACCACAACGCCATCGGCATCATGGAACAGGCCGCCTACCAGTCCCGGGGCGGTGAGTTCGCCGAACTGCGCGCCTACGTGATCGCACGCCTGCTATGGAATCCCGAATGCGACGTCGACTACGTCATCGACGATTTCATGTACGGTTACTACGGCCGTGCCGGGCAGCACATCCGCCGATACTTCGACCTGCTGCACGCCCAAGTTACCCCCACCACCCACATCCACCTCGGGCTACGTCCCGACGATCCCCTCTTCACCGACGCCTTCGTCCGCGAAGCCGACGCCATCTTTGACGAGGCCGAAGTCGTCGCCGACAACGAAGTCATCCGCCAACGCGTCGAGATGGCGCGGTTGCCCCTGATGTATCTCAAATG
>JAACEL010000296.1 GCA_011682535.1 Nitrospiraceae bacterium
AGACAACCGAACCGGCGTGCTCGTGACCGTGCTCGAACTCTTTTACAGCGCTGGCTCCCTCGTTACATAGGGCGACGTCACATACGATGAACGATGATCTCGGAGCCATTTCGCTCTCTCAGACCGACATACCCGCCATCGCCATGGTGGGCGTAGCCGTCGTTGTCGGCTACTACGCTGGCCGCTTCGCCCAACGTATGCGCCTGCCCTCCATCATCGGATACATGGCTGTCGGCGTTCTCCTTGGCCCGTCCATTATCGGCGTGTTCGACCGGCACACGTTGCAGGGGCTCGCCTTCATCACCGAGGTGGCGCTGGGATTCGTCGCATTCAGCATCGGTACGGAACTCAACTTCGCCTCCATCAAACGCCAGGGCAGCGGCATCATCTCCATCATTCTCTCGGAGTCTTTCGGCGCCTTCCTGTTCGTCTTTGCCGGTGTCTACGTGTTTACACGCGATCTGCCGCTTTCGCTCATATTCGCCTCCATGGCTCCCGCCAGCGCGCCTGCCGGAACCGTCGCCGTTATCCAGGGGTGCAAAGCCAAGGGGAAGCTGACGCAAGCCCTCTACGCGGTCGTCGCGTTCGACGACGGCTTGGCCATCGTTATCTTCGCTTTCGCCGTGGCGATAGCGCGGAGTCTGCTCATCAGCGAAGCGACCGGCACCGCGGGCGCCGTGCTGCCCGCGCTCTGGGTGCCCATCAAGGAGATCGTCCTGAGTCTCGTGCTCGGCGGCGTGGCCGGGTTCCTGTTTTGTCAACTCGTGCGCCGGCTGCAAAGCTCGCGCGAGATATTTATCTTGCTGTTCGGCTTCGTGTTGATTGTCACAGGGCTCGCCGCCCACTGGCACCTGTCACTCATCCTCGCCAATATGACCATAGGCTGCGTTCTCGCCAACATTCGTAGAGAGGCCGCCGTACGCCGGATTGTGGCCCCGTTGCTCGACATCATGCCTCTCGTTTTCATCCTGTTCTTCTGTCTCGCAGGGACTCACCTGGATCTGGCCGCCCTCACCAGCCTGGGGGTTCTGGGCACCGTGTATATTGTAGGCCGAACCGGCGGCAAGATCATTGGCGCCCGTATGGGCGGTATGGTGGGCGGCATCGACGCGAAGGTGAAGAAATACATTGGGCTGGGCATTCTGTCCCAAGCCGGTGTGGCCATTGGCGTGGCCCTCATCGTCAAGCACGAGTTCGGGATTCTGGCGAACGAATACAATATTGAGCATGCGGCCGTGATCGGTGCGGCCACGCTCACGACGGTCACCGCAACTTCCATCTTCTTCGAAATCGTGGGCCCGATCTGCGCCAAGATTGCGTTGGCCAAGGCCGGCGAGATTCCCAAGGCGGAGTAGCCCACATGCACCGTGCCCCGCCTCAACCCGCCACGGCCCAGGACGATCTCCGCGCGTGGCCCGTCGGACGCGGCATGGTGGCCGATATTCCCGCTTTGCTCCGCCTGCGTCACCGTTGCGAACCCCGCCGGTGCGCCGATGGGGCGAGTTGCTGCCAGGCCTACGAAGTCTGTCTGTCACCCTGCGAAGTGGATCGGTTGGCCGGCCTCATGCCCGCGTGCATTCCCTATGCCCCCGGCTTGAAAGACCCTACGGGCTATATCAACCCGTTCGAATGCGTCGGGCAGCGTCTCTTCGCCATCGAGGAAGATGAAGACGGCCTCTGCGTATTCGGCTACCGGAGCCCCGGCGGTGGCATGCGTTGCGCGGTTCACTCCGCGGCTCTCGATCTCGGACTCGACCCGGACAAGACCAAGCCGCGCAGTTGCGCGCTCTGGCCGTTGTCGCTCGGGACCAGCCGCCCGCGCTTCCTCACCATCCAGGACGACGCATACGCCTTTTCGTGCAACCGGCGAAGATCTGCTACAGTGGCGGCGCTTGACGGCGGTGTCGCCGCGATTGTCACTGGCGTGTTCGGTGTCACCGTTCTTCGTGCAATCGAGCGGGGGATAGCCGCCCTGCGGGATGGATAGGGATCGCCCAGGAGAAAAAGCATCCATGTTGGAAGATGCGTCAAACAGCCCATCGGTCCCGGAACCGGTGGCGGAGCCGGGATGGACGCCCACCGAGGTTCCCATGGACTCGTTTCGTGGAGCCAGCTACGTGTCCGGAGATCCGCGCGGCACGCGGTTGCGCGTGGCCTACTACCTGCGCGATACCGACGGCGCGCTCGTTGCCAAGGTGTGGTTCGGACCCGGCGCGGGCGGCCCGCCCGGGCATGCGCACGGTGGGGCCATGGCCGCCGTGCTTGATGAGATGCTTGGTATGGGCGCCTGGATGGCCGGGCACAAAGTACTGGGCGCGTCGCTCAATACGCGCTTCCTCAAGATGCTGCCTCTCGGCGTCGACACTATCGTCGAGTCTCAGGTGGCGTCGGTGAACGGCCGCCGCGTGTTGATGCGGGGCCGCATCCTCGATCCGTCCGACGGCAGTGTGTTCGCCGAAGCGGAAGGCGTGTTTGTGAAGTTCGGCCCCGAACAGCACCGGCATTTCGCCGGCATCGCCGCCGAGCGGAGCCCCTGACCGTTTCAGCGCTATGTCAACTCTTCGACACGAATGTTGCGGAACTTGACCACCGCTCGCTCGTCGTGGTTCTGCAAACCGATGTAGCCCGTCTTAGAGCGGTTCAGCTCCGTGTCGATCACCTGCTTGCCGTTCATCTCGATGGTGATTCGCGAGCCCTTCGCCACGATCGTCACCGTGTTCCACTCCCCGGCGGGGCGCACGCGGTTTTCGCTGGGCGCGGCCACGTCGTAGATGCTCGAGGGGCCCTGCTTCGAGGGCGGGATACCGGGGGCGTCGTAGATCTGCATTTCGTAGCCGGTGAATGCCGGGTTTTTCTCCATGGCCGAGCGGAAAAATACGCCGCTGTTGCCGCGTTCGCTGATGGTGTACTGCAATTCAAGCCGGAAATCGCCGTATTCTTTCGCCGTGCGCAGCCATGACCCCGTTTGCTCCGGGTCCGTCGACCAATCGCGTCCGTTCCGGCCCACGAGCGCGCCGTCTTCCACCGTCCACTCGCCGCCTTCGATTAGCGCCCAGCCTTCCAGGCCGCGTCCGTTGAAGATGGGCTGGCAGCGCTGTTGCTCTTCGCGGATCCGGATGAGCAGGTCGCGCGTCATACGAATCGCCGCGGCTTCGCCCGCCGGGTCCGCGCCGCCCGATTCCACACCCACGTGCCCGCGATAGCCACCGTCGCGCACAATGCGCATCATGCGGAAGAAGTCCGTTTCCGCCACTAGACCCTCCGGCGTGAACCGGTTGGCCTTCGCACTCACCGCCAGCGCGTACGGCATGAGCTTTTCGACGGCGTCGTAACGATCCGTCTCTGCGTCGAAGTTGCCAAAGTCCGGCAGCGTGCCGAAGTTGGGTTTGTCCACCGCTTCCATCACCGACGCGAGCCAATCCGCGTTCGAGGAGAGGCCGCCGTGGTTTTCTATTGTGACCTTGATGTTGCGCTCCGCCGCGTAGTCCGCCAGCTTGGCGCAACTGTCCGCCACGAGCTTGCGCAGTTCGTCCGCGTCGTCCGGCCCGCGCGCGTTGACCCGGATCGTGTGGCAACCCAGGAACGCCGCTGCGTCGATCCAGGCGAAGGTCTTCTCGACCGCTCGGGCGCGTGCGCGTTGCGACGGCGTGCCCAGTGAACCGTTTGTGTCGAGCATGACCAGGCCGAGTTTTACACCGGCGTCGGCTGCGCGCTTCTTCAACTCGGCCAAGTAGGCCACGTCGTCGTACTTGTCGGCGAAGAACTGGTCGACGAACTCGACGCAGTCGATGCCGTACTCTTCCTTCGCCACGCGCGGAAAGTCCAGGTTGTCGATCGCCTTGCTGCGCAGCGTCTTCACCAGCGACCATTCCGCCAGTGAGATCTCGAAGGGCTTGTCCGGCGTGGCCGCGGCCATGGCGCGTCGCGGCGACAGTCCCAGAAGTGTGCCGCCCGCGGCCCCCATGCCAATCATCAGGAAGGTTCGTCTGTTCATGCCGTCTCTCCTCCAGGTGCTTGCCGACGCTCATTCTACGTGATCGCACTCGCTGAATCATGTCTTGCTTGACGCGCACCGCGTGAGGAACCTATTCTTTTAGGGCTGCACAATCAATAGACACTTGCTTTTTGGTGTGCGACGACCCTCCCGGGGCGGTCGTACCCTACGGGAACGTTTCCGACAGGAGAGGGGAGTGTACCATGACTCGTGTGTTCGTCCTTGGCTTCAATTTTGTGCTGCTCACCGGGTTGATATGGTCTTGTCCGATGCTTGCCCAGACCACTGTGGTGCCGAACGCCTCGTTCGAGGACGGGGGCGAGGGGCCCGAGGGCTGGACACTGTCCGGCGGTCAGGGGACGTGGATCGAGGGGGGGCCGGACGGAGCGCGCGCGGTCAGCGTGACCGGAACCGGCGCGAGCGGAGACAACAACTACTGGCGTTCATCCGGGGTCGTGTTTGAACCCGACTCCGTCTATCGGCTGCGTTTTCGGGCAGTGCGGCTCGACGGTTCCGGCGGTTCACCCACGACTGGCCCCATCTTCTGCAACCGCGACCTTTACGAGATCACAGATGAGTGGACCGAGTACACTTCCGTGTTCGCGACACCCACCGACCTGTTCCCGTTCGAGTCCTGGGTGCGTTTCGGACAGTGGCAGGTGAGCGGCACTGTCGCTTACGACGACATCGAATTGGCGCGCGCCCAGCCCGCCTACCGCGTACGAGGCCGCTTGGTCCTTGGTGAAGGCGAGCGCGTGATGGGCCGGGAATACACGTTCGATGCACCGTTCAAAGGTCAATCGGCCAACCACGCCCGGCCGCTCGAGTCGTTCCAGGCCACCTTCAACACCCATCGCTGGGTGTTCGGCGCAAACTCGGAAGTGGTCTACCATCATAGCGTCGGCAGCAGCAAGCAGGTCAGCGCAGCCCTCGATGTCACCATCGGCCACTACACCGGCGGCGAACTGCTCGTCGAGGGGCGCATCGAAGGCCAGACTTGGCGGACGCTCGGCAGCCTGAACAGGCTGGGGACGTTGTCCGTAGACTTGCCGTCCGACTTTCTGCCCGCCGATGACGTCTGGGTTCGTTTGAGTTCACGTGCCGGACGCAAGCTGGGCGACAACTCCGATCCCGGCTCGTTCCAGATATACGCCTATAGCTATCGCGCCACCCTGGCTTCCGACCCGGGCGACATGAACGGCGGCACGCGATTCGTCGCCACCACTTCCGCCGATGCCCGGCTCGAAGTGACGGTTCGTTCCTTCGGCGATGTGCTGCCTGGCGGCGACAATGTCGTCGTCGCACGTGTCAACAACACTTCCGGGGAGAAGCTGCCGGTGCGTCCGGCCTTACGCCTGACCTCGCCGATGGGCGAGACGAGCGAGTACGCCTTCGACACAACGCTCCACCCCGGCGAACAGGAGATACGACTGGCTTACGAGATCCCGTCTTCGGGCACACTCCATGCCGTCTTGTCGCTCGGTCCAACCATCAGCTACGCCGCCGAAACCACCTTTGTCGTGCCGGGACTCTACGAAATCTCGTACGGCAGCCTCCTGCCTGCGTCGTCAGACAAAGTGGCCCTATGGTGGGCGTCGTCGGGCTGGAAAGTCGCACGTGATCGCCCGTCGCCCACCAACCGCAGCGCCGCCCTGCGCATCCAAACGGCCCGGAACGAAGTCGAGGCTGCGCAACTCGTGCTGTGTCCCGCGCGGGGGCTGACCGGCTTCACGGCCCAAGCGGGGCCGTTGACGGGACCGGACGGCGCCGTCATCCCCGCCGATCGGATTGAAGTACTGCGCGTTGGCTACGTCCCCGTGAGCATTCCTACCGATCGCGTCGGCGTCGCGGCTCCGTGGCCCGATCCCTTGCCGCCTTTCCAGGGTCCGGCCAATTTGGAGGCCGGGAAACAGCAGCCGCTATGGGTGCGTGTGAAAGCGCCCCGAGACACGCGGCCCGGCGTGTACAAGGGCGCGATCCAGCTTTCGGCCAAGGGTTACACCGCCGAAGCTCCCCTTGAAGTCGAGGTGTTCGGCTTCGAATTGCCCGATCGGATGACATGCGTCACGGCCTTCGGGTTCAGCCCGGCCAACGTGTTCCGCTATCACAACCTCAGCGACGAGATGCACAAACGCGCGGTGCTCGACAAGTACCTGGCGACGCTCAGCGCGCACCACATCTCGCCGTACAACCCCGCGCCGCTCGATCCGTTCACGATCAACTGGACCGCCCTTACCCCCGAGTTCGATTGGACCGCCTGGGACGCCGCGATGACTCGCGCCATCGACGAGTATCACTTCAACTCCTTCCAATTGCCAATCCAGGGGCTTGGGGGCGGGACGTTCCACTCGCGCCAGGAGCCCAATCTGCTTGGCCATACCGAAGACCAGCCCGAGTACAAGACGGCTTTCGATGCCCAGTGCAAGGCGATTGAAGCCCACCTCAGCGAGAAGGGCTGGCTGGAC
>JAACEL010000039.1 GCA_011682535.1 Nitrospiraceae bacterium
CGTCGCTCACCTGATCAACGTGGTCACCGTGGTCGGCTCGGGGATCATCTGCCTGTTCGTGGAGAACCTCCACCTCGTCGAGTTGAGCCGCGAAGCCGCCCGAGACAAGGTAGAACTCAAGCACCCCCAATCGGACTGAAGGAGAACGGTGGCCCTATAGCGCTTTTGACTTCGACTCGACGGGCTGAAAAAAATGGGACGCGGATTGGCGCGGGTTTTTTGTGGATCTTCGCGGATCCGCCGTGAGTGTCAGTGGCCGTTGGAGAAGCGGATTGGCGATTGGGGCGTTGTATGACATAAGCGGCTGATCGGCGTGCATCCACGACATCCGCGCCAATCCGCGTCCCATTCCTCCACACCGTCAACTGCGGTCGCTGCAGCCCAGTAGATTGCTCAACCGTGCGCTACAGCCGACCGCCTCCTCGGGCATCTTCTTTCGAAACGACCCCGTCGCCATTGCGGTCGAGCCGGTCGAACACTTCCTTCGGTAGATCGGGTTTCGCAGCCCGGGCTTCCTCGTACGTGACCTGCCCGTCGGCATTCGTGTCGGCTTGACGCAGCTTCTCACGCAGGCCGCCCCGTCCTGCTCTCGGGCGTTGACCGGGCCCCCGGCGGTTCGGGTTGTCGGCCGGTGACAAGACCCCGTCGCCGTTACGGTCCATTTCGTTGAAGCGTTCCCGCGTGATTTCGGGAACCGCCGCGCTCAGTTCCTCGAACGTGATCTGCCGGTTACCGTCCGTGTCGGCCTTCTTGGCGATCTCGCGCATCGGGGGACGGCCTCTGTGCCCGCCGGGCGGAATGTCGGACTTCGTGATGAAGCCGTCACCATCCCGATCCAGCCGCTTGAAGTTATCAGCCGTCATCTTTGGCGCAACAGCCTGCAGTTCCTCAAGACTCACTTTGTCGTCGCCGTTGGCGTCGGCCTTGCGCAAGCGCTCCGCAATACCGCGTCTCCCCGGTGCGCCAGGAACTCCGCCTCTGTCGCGTGGACCGGCTGCGCGCACTTCCTCAAGGGTGAGTGCGCCGTCACCGTTCGCATCGATGTGGGCGAATCGCTCCGCCGTCATGTTCGGGGCCAGGGCCTTCAGTTCCTCTAGGGTAACTTTTCCATCTCCATTGGTGTCTGCTTTTTGGAAGAGTCCGGCTTTCCCCTCACGTGGTCCACTGCCCGGATCACTCCACGCCGTTCCCAATGTGCACAGCGCCAGCGCGGTTACACAAACTACAATCCGTGTCTTCATGGTTCTAGCTCCTTGTCTCATGCTGACCGGCAGCCCATGGCTTTCCGGCGTTCCGTTAGCGCCCCTCAGCCAATGAAACCCAGCAAAGCCGAAAGAGTTCCCTCTTTGTGGAAAGACGGAATGGGCACCCCCGTTTGCAGTAGGCCGCCCGACATGGACCCGAACGTTTGACGCCTAAGAAACCCCGTCAGTAACCACCAGCAAAGCGGGTGGCTTGACTAGGAAGCAGACCTGTCGGACACCGGGGAATTCTGGGAACACATCATTGCATTGCCTGTCGGAGTTCTTATATACTCGCGCTCTCAAAGCCGGGGTGGCGAAATTGGCAGACGCACCGGACTCAAAATCCGGCGAGGCTTACCCCTCGTGGGGGTTCGACTCCCCCCTCCGGCACCACCTAAACAACGCACCAGCAAGGGTTTACAAGAGCCCTTGTTGGCGTTTTCTCTTTTTGCCTCCTTGACAGATGTGCCCAGATTATGCACTACGTTTGCGGGGGGCATCGAGCATAGTGAGCATTTTCTTGCGAGGGGAAACGTGGTGGCTCTCCTATCGCCAAGGCGGAAAACTCATCCGGTACGCCGCGCTGGAAGCGTTCGACACGGACATTGACAAGATCTGAGAGCCCCAGGGGTTGGACTGTCCGTCTGGATCACGCGCCCCTTGTTATCACAGGCTGATCATACGCGGGGAGGCTCGTCGGGCCGCAAAGGCTCCGATGTTCGAGGACGTACCTCGTAGGAATAGAAGAGCCTGAGCTTCTTCTTCCCTGGGGGCGGCCCCGTCCTCGCTGGAGCGTCCGGGTGGAAATCAAGGGTCTCCGTGTAGAAGACGGAGTGCGTGTCGCTGTCGGTTTGCTTTGCCTGCGGGTGGTCGCGACGCAGTATTTCCCAATCACCACTCAGATTGGGGTTCTCGTATATCTTGATCTCGAAACCGTTCTTGACATAGATACAGCCAATGTCCGGGATCTCATCGGGAATGTCCTGAGCGGTCGTCTTCCTATTGTAGGTGAGGCTGGGAATCCTGGTCTCCTCCAGGAATTCGCCCTCAAACATGGCACAAATCGTTGGCCGCTCTGCGCAACCTGCCATGACGGTTACGGCAGCCAACATAACCACAAAGGGAACTGTTCGCATTTTGTTGTTCTCCTCATCCGCCTAGCGAGGCGGAGTCCAAACATCTCCTATGCCTTTGCCTCCTGATTCGGTCAACTTCACAAAGCCGCTTTCATGGACGATCTCTTTCTTGGCAGCCGCCCTGCGGCTGCTTGGATCAGTATAGCACAGGAAAATCTGATATAGGATTCGAGCAGTGGGGCAAAGTAGCATACGGCTGGTGGCTGGGATATGATGAGTTCAACCGGGGGGGAGCCTGCCTAAGACCATCGACCTCCCAGGCGGCGGCGGATAGAACGCATCATCGTCAGAGGTATGGCACTCGGGTAAGCCGTCTGCTAGAATCCGCCTGGGAATACATCCACGCGAGAGGAACCGTCATGCTCAAGAAAGCAGCCTTCGCCCTACTCCTTACCTGCCTCGTCGTCCCGAATACCTTCGGCGCGGATTGGCCTCAGTATCGCGCTGATGCGGCGCGGAGCGGGTATTCGCCTGACAAGTTGCCCGCGAAACTCGCGCCGCAGTGGGTGTATCGCCCGATGCATGCGCCCACGCCCGCCTGGCAGGGCGATGACACGCGGATGCCGTTTGACTATGCGTTTCACACGGTGATCGCGGACGGTGTTCTGTTCTTTGGCAGTTCGGCGGATTGCGCGGTGTATGCCCTTGACGCCAAGACAGGCGCGCAACGCTGGACCTTCATAACAGACGCCCCGGTTCGGTTTGCGCCCGCCGTCTGGCGCGACCGCGTCTTCGTGGTCAGCGACGACGGGCATCTGTACTGCCTCGCTGCCGCCGATGGCGCGTTGCTTTGGAAGAAGCGCGGCGGTCGGGACGACAGCATGCTTCTGGGTAACGACCGGATGGTGTCGCGCCGTCCCGCGCGTGGCGGCATTGCCATCGTCGACGATGTGGTCTATTTCGCCGCCGGTATCTGGCCGACGGAGGGCATCTACATCTACGCGCTCGACGCCAAGACCGGCGAGACCCGCTGGCTCAACGACCAGGCCGGGTCCATCGAAATGCCCCAACCCCACCCGACCGCCATCGCCGACAGTGGCGTGTCGGCCCAGGGCTACCTGGTCGCCGCGGGTGACCGTCTGATCGTGCCCACCGGCCGTGCGGTCCCGGCGGGGTTCGATCGGCACACCGGCGAGTTGAGCTACTTCCATCTCCAGGAATACAGCCCACGCGGCGGCGCCGGCATCGTGGCGGGCGAACAGTATTTCGCCAACGGACGCCATCTCTACACCGTCGCCGACGGGCGCGCCGCCGGAGACATCGGGTCGTCAGCCACCGTCATGGCCCCCGAGCAACTCGTCTGGACGGCCCGCGGCAAGGCCCAGGGCGCCGCGCTCGCCGGCCTCGTCATGGAGCGCGATGCGGTGGACCGCAAAGGCAACCCCATCAAGCGGAAAACTATCCGCGGCGCCGACTGGAGCTTCCAGATTCCGGGCGGCAGTCCCATCGCCTTCATCATGGCCGCCAACCGCCTCGTCTGCGCCATGAAGACCGGCGAGATCGTCGTGGCCGACACGAAGTCGCAGAAAGTCGTCTGGAAAACGCAAGTGGAAGGCGTGCCCGCCGGCCTCGCTGTAGCCAATAAACGACTTTACGTCAGCACGGACCAAGGCGCCATCTATTGCTTCGCCAAAGACAAGCGCGACGCCCCCGCCGAAATCACGGTGTCCGCCAAGCCGTTCCCCATCGACCCGGCCGCCGCCAAAGCCGCCGACGCCATACTGGCTGCCACGAAGGTCACCGAAGGCTACTGCGTCGATCTGGGCTGCGGCGACGGCTCCCTCGCGGCCGCCTTGGCCCAGCAAAGCGGCCTCCACGTTTACGGCATCGACTCCGATCCGGCCAACGTGGAGAAAGCGCGGCGCAACCTGACGGCCGCCGGACTCTACGGCGTGCGCGTCACGGTGCATCTGGGCGACCCGGCCGCCACCAACTACCCCAACAGTTTCGCAGACTTGGCCGTCTCGCAGCGCGCCCTGACCGAGGGCGCCCAAGCGTTGAACGAAGCGGAAACCATGCGCCTGGTCCGCCCCTACGGCGGCACGGCCTGCATTGGAAAAGCGGACCAACTGGTCACAGCGGTCCGTCCCGCGCCCCCGAACACCGGCGTCTGGACACACCAATACGCCGACCCCGCCAACTCGTGCGCCTCCGCCGACGAGGTCCTACGCGCCCCGCTCTGCATGATGTGGTTCCGCGACTCCGACTTCCTCATGCCCTCGCGCCATGGCCGGGGTCCTGCTCCGCTGTTCTGGGAAGGCCGTGTCTTCGTCGAAGGCATGCACGCCCTGCGCGCCTTCAACGCCTACAACGGCCGCACCCTTTGGGAATACCCACTGCCCAATATTCTCACCGCCTACGATCAGGAGCACCTTGTCGGCACCGCCGCAACGGGCAGCAACCTCTGCATCACCGAGAACGGCCTCTATGTACGCGTTGGCACAGAATGCCGGCTGCTCGACCCTGCCACGGGTGAGCAACGCGCCGTCTTCGAAGCCCCCGGCGCCTGGGGCTATCTCGCCAGCAAAGACGGACTGCTGTTCGGCTCGGTCTACAACACGGACCACATCGTCCAATGGGCCTACCAGAAATCCGACATGAGCCAGTTGTTCAGCGAGTCCAATCTGTTCTTCGCGATGGACGCGAAGACTGGTGAGATCAAGTGGACCTACAAGCCCAAGCAGTCGATTCGCAACAACTCCATCGCCATCGGCGACGGCCTCGTATACCTGATTGATCGCCCGCTGGAGTTCAACGACCTGCTCGAAGCCGAGCAGAAGCGCCGCGGCGCACCCCCGGCCCCCAGCACCGCCCCCGTCACCCTATACGCCCTCGACGCCCAGACCGGTGAAGTCGTCTGGGAAACGGATGAGAACGTCTATGGCACCATGCTCATCGTAAGTCTCGAACACGACGTCCTCCTCATGACCAACCAGTTCACCCGCTTCAAGCTGAAATCTGAAGAAGGCGGCAAGATCACCGGCTACCGCGCCTCCGACGGCAAGTGGCTGTGGGAATCGCCCACCGAGCGCTGGGCCCTCTCCTCGCGTCCGGTGCTCATCGGCGACACGGTGTACAACGAACCCTGCGCCTGGAACATCCTGACCGGCAAGCGCCTCGACTTCCTCCTTGAACGCAGCTACGCCTGCGGTATCATGGCCGGAAGCAAGAACATGTTGGTCTACCGCTCCGCCACACTCGGCTACACCGATCTGACCAACCCCAACGGCACGATCAACTACGGCGGCGTACGCCCCGGTTGCTGGATCAACGCTATCCCCGCCGGCGGCATCGTCGTCATGCCCGACGCCTCCGCGAGATGCACGTGCAGCTACCTGATCCGAGCATCCATCGCCCTGCAGCCAGCCGAATAGGGCATGCGGAGGGCCACGTCACACAAACCGAAAACGCCCGCCACACGCCGCGGCCCCATACGGCGCGCCGTACCCGATCTCGTGATCGCCGGGCTCCTGTTCCTGATCGCCGTGTCCGTCGGAATGGACCACCTGAGAACGGAGGGGAAACGAAGCCCCTATCTTCTCAAGTACTATGGCCCGGCCGTCATGATCGGACTGGGTCACGGTTTTGTAAACCCCCAGGCCGGTCAAGCGCCTGCCATCAAGGCATTCCTGGCCCTCGAACGCGACCGTATCGAACCCGGCGACGTGCCGCCGGACATCCCGGCCGCCGAGATCTTCGTACCGCCCCACAACGACCCTGTGGCCCTCATCGTATTCACGAGCGCTTCGCCCCGCTTCGACCCCGAAGCCTCCGTCATTGGGGACGCCTTTCGCCTGGTAGCCGTGCCCACCCCAAGTGAAGCAAGAGTCCTGAAGTCCCACTGATCGAGGCAAGCTCAGGGCACGACCCCGGCGTAGAACAGACCGCTTTCTACGTCCCCGTCCTGCGGGGCGCCCGGCGTTCGGGTGGACTCCGGGCTGGGCGTTCGCGCTAAAAGATGCTATATTCATGCCCGGTGGGACAGCGTATCCATCATGCCACCAGGATCGGGAAGCTGAATGAAGCGAAGAAGGTTATGGGGATGCCTCGGACTCGTCGTCACGGGCCTCGTAGTGGCCGCCGTCGTCGCGATCCGAGTGCTCAGCCGATTTCTGGCGCCGGACACGTATGGCCTGGAACCGGCATTGTTCCGCAACGCCGAGAAGGCCGCCGCTCCGGTGGCCACGTTTGTCCACGGACTCAATGACCCTCCGCGACCCCCCAACATCGTCGTCATCCTGGCGGACGACCTGGGGTATGGCGACATCGGCGTCCAAGGTAACGGCGCAATCCTCACACCCCATATCGACGCGCTGGCCGCCGAGGGCGTCCGGTTCACCGCGTGCTGTTCCAGCGCCGCCATCTGTTCGCCGTCGCGGGCGGGACTCCTCACCGGACGCTATCCGCTACGCAGCGGCATCATCACCGCGCTGCAGGCCGCCAACGACAGCATGACGCGCAAGGTCACGCGGCAGGCGGGCATCACCATGGCACAGTTGGGCACGGTGGACATGCCCGGCGGCCAGAACGCCGTGATGGGTCTACCCCCTTCGGAGATTACGATCCCCGAGGCCCTCAAAGTGGCGGGGTATCGCACCGGCGCCATCGGCAAGTGGCATCTGGGCGATTTCACTGAACGGCCCGAGTTCCACCCCTTCAACCACGGCTTCGACCACTTCGTCGGGTTCAATATGTCCAACGACGACTGGCCCGTAGCCTTCTGGCGGGGCGATCGGGAAGAACTGGAAGACATCGGCATCGACCAGGAGCCTTACACGGCATTGTTCACCGAGGAAGCGATCCAGTTCGTCGAGGAGACGGACAACAGCCCCTTCTTCTTATACGTGGCGCACAAAGACCCCCACCAGCCCTTCTTCCCGTCGGAACGCTTCGCCGGCAAGTCCGAGGGCGGCCCCTATGGCGACGCGGTGTCGGAGTTCGACTGGAGCGTGGGCGAAGTGGTTGCCGCCATCAGACGGCGGGGCATCGAGGAGAACACCCTCGTCATCGTCACCAGCGACAACGGGCCCTGGTTCGAGGGCAGTCCCGGCCCCTTGCGCGGCAGGAAAGGCCAAAGCTACGAGGGCGGCTTCCGCGTCCCCTTCATCGCCTGGTGGCCGGGACGCATCCCCGCGGGACGCGTCGTCGATGTCCCCGCCATGCACATCGACCTCTTCCCCACGTTCATGGCGCTGGCCGGACTCGCCTTGCCCAATGACCGCACGATTGACGGCGTGGATCTATGGCCACTGATGTCGGGGCGGGGTACGCCGCCCCCCGAACGTCCCCTCTTCTTCTTCCACGACTACGATGTCGAGGCCGTGCGCCTCGGGCCATGGAAGTACTTCCGCGCCAACAGCCACTACACTTGGCCGGTGCCCCTGGACAAGCAGGACAACGCCGCCGGACGCCTGGCGGCAGGGCACAACTACGTGCCGCCGGGCTCCTCCGAGTCCATTCCCACGCTCGGTACCTGGCCGCTCCTCTACCGCCTGGACCGCGACCCCGGCGAGGCTTACAACGTCGCCAAGAACCATTCGGATGTGGCCGACGCCCTCGCCAAGCGCCTCGATGCCTTTCGAGAGGACTTCTACGCCAACCCGCGCGGCTGGCGGTAGGCCTGCATCCAGGCTCGTAACCCCTGTTTCGGGGAAATTCCCGGCCGTATCTTACGCCCCAGAGCCTACGAAACTCCATCAAATCAAAGACTCTAAAAAAAAGGGCGCCCTGTACGTTGATTTTCTGCCCTCATCGAGCCCTAAGAGGCCTCTAGACGACGCTGATCTCCTTGAAGTGATCCCCATAAGTCCTTAAAAGGGAACACCGTATAAGATCGCACCGGCCAAAGTAGGATGGGCGGATATCTCTTGTCATTGACTCCGTTCTTGCCATCATTTCTTCCCAATAGCGCCCGGTCACCTTGCCCGCATCATCTGCCACAAGCCTTTGGAAGACTGTCTGTTAGCGCAGTTTTCCCAAATTTCACGACGTAGCCGCCGGTAGACATTTTCTTCGAAATCGACTTGCCAGGCTGTGAGTTGTGTGGTACATTTTCTGGCCATTTGCCTTGGGGAGTCACCAACGGTCCGATACCGAATATCCGGCACGGACAAAGGAGGATTAATCGAATGAGGAAAGCTCTGTTTGGCATCGCAATGCTTGCCACGGCCGTTCTGCTCTCTGGAACCGCCTGGGCATGTGCTGTCGATATCGATGTCAAACCCGGTGTCTATCCAAACACGATAGACCTGGGGCGAGAGTGCGAGTTGGTCGTAGTGATGTATGCACCCTCTGAAGATGCGTTGGTCTATGCCGACCCCGACACGGCCCAGTTGGCCCGCAGCTCGGGTACGCGGGATCAGGGAGCATTTCCGCTGGAATGGTGGTGGGAAGACGAGAACGGCGACGGGTTCACGGACTTGGTCTTTGTGTTCAGCATACCTGAGCTAATCGATGCCGGAATGCTCGACGAAGAGAGTTTCATGTTCTTTCTGATTGTCTACGGCGAATGGGATGAGCATTATCCGGATTCGGTGTGCAAATATCCGAACCTGGACGGCAAAGCGCGCATCATCGTAACGGCCGATCCGCTAACGATTGGGGATCTGGTATGGGAAGACCTGAACGGCAACGGCATCCAGGAAGACGGCGAGCCGGGTATCGGCGGCGTGGAGCTTACGCTGCTTGACGACGCGCAAAACCCTGTGGCCACCACGACGACGGATGAATTCGGGTTCTACGAGTTCGTGGCGCCCGCCGGCGGCAACTACACCGTTCAGATCAACGAAGCTACTCTTCCCGTGGGCCTTGGCGCCTCGCCAACGGCCATGGGCACGGATACGGCGCTCGACAGCAACGGCAGTCCAGCCGCCGTATTCCTCGATTGCGAAGTACCGGACGATTACAGCATCGACTTTGGGTACACGGCCTGCGGGCCGTGCGACGGCAAGGTCAACGAGTTGACTTTGCGCTACATAGGCACCCTGGAGGATGCCCATGTAATCGTCACGACCAGGAAGTGTGCGCGAATCTTCGAAGACACGCTCCAGCCCGGCGATACCTTCATCCTGGTGGGTAACGACAAGAAGGGAACACTTGGCACGGAGATTACCATCTGGCTCGACTGCATGTGGCAGACCAAGATCCACACGAGCTGCTCCAAGCCCATTGGCGTGGGCATGGTGTTCGGCGAGTTCGAGGTCGTGGCGGGCAGCAGCCGCAACGGCGGCGCGTTGTGTGTCGAAGACGCCGTCGTGCAAGAACCCGACCCGCCCCGCAACTGGAACAAGTACATGAAGCGGTGGAAGAAGTACTTGAGCGCCCAGTGGCCGGGCTGGAAGCAGCATTTCGGCAATAAGTACAAGCCGAAGAACCACGGCAACAAGGGCGGCAAAGGTAACCGCCGCAAGTAACATGAGCACCATGCAAGCCGCGCACGCAGTACCGCGCGGATACCCATTAGTCAGAGCAGTAACCACACGCGCTGTGGAAATTGGAAAGACCGATTTCCACAGCGCTTTCTTTCATTCGTCCGCAGTTTGGCGTCCGCTTTCCAGGGAACCGTATCCGCGCTGAGCCCAGAACCTATCCAGCCCCGGCGGGGCGACAGGCTGTAGCCGTGGGTGAGCGGCGCGAGCCCACGGAAACAGTGCGCCACCAGTGTTCAGCCCCAACGGGGTGGCAGCAGTTTCAGTCACCTCGCGTTGCTGCCACCCCGTTCGGGGCTCGTTGGCGAGGGCGGTTTTCCGTGGGTTCGCTTCGCTCACCCACGTGCTGCCAGCCCTTCGGGCCTATCCGCCGTTCGGCGCACCCGCGCCCGGCGCGGGGCGTCCGAACCATCCCAGAAGTGAAATCTTCACGCCCTTCGACCGTCCGTGGAAACGGGGGATCACTCGGGTCACCGGCCGGTATGCTTGTAATCCTCACCGTTGAGACTTCGCACAACGGAGACCTGCCAGGAGTTCAGTGCGGCCTTCATGAGTTTCACGCGTCCGGGATAATCGGCAAGCAGATCCATCTCTTCGCCGGGATCATCCTCAAGATGATACAACTCGAAGTGGACACGTCCTCCGGTCTTCTCGTCCTCAATCCGGTGGAGTTTCCAAGGCCAATCAAGCCACGCCGCGTGTCCGGGAAACGAGTCTTCTGGATACTGTTTAGCGATCACGCCCGCGTCGAGGCGCAGGGCGGACGTATCCTCGATCTCCCGGCACGCCTGCTGCGCTTCGTACAACTCCTTCATCAACGCCGTACTGAGGGCCGGCATGCCCTTCGCCGGATAGTCCCAGAAGCCCATCGGCCTGGGACGCGTCCGCATGCGGCCGCCGAACAGTGACACAAGACTGATCCCGTCCAAAGGCGGTTGCCCCTCCACCCGCACACCGGCGATATCGAGCAGCGTAGGATAGATGTCCGAGGTGTTGCAGGGAACGTTGGTAACGCGCGGGCGCGGGATGCGCGCAGGCCACTCCAACAGCGCGGGCACGCGCAGGCCGCCTTCGTACACCTGACCTTTGTGCCCCCGCCCGCCGGTGGCCCCGCCTTCAGGCAAACCTCCGTTGTCGCTGCAGTACCACAAGATCGTGTCGCCGGCGATGCCCAACGTGCGCAATTCCTGGCGTAGCTTACCGAAGGCACGATCCATTCCCGTGATCTCGCCGTGCAGGTTCTGCTGCTTCTTGCCTTCCCCGGCGTAGAGCGCGCGGTCTTCATCCGCAGGTTGGTGCGGACGATGCGGTGAACCGAACCACACGACCGCCAGGAAAGGCCGCTTTGCCTCCGCGTGACGCCGCACGAAATCGAGCGCGGCGTTCACCGTCACCATGGAGCTTTCCCCCTTCGTCTGCACGGCGAGCCCTTCGCGGCTCATGATGGGGTCGTTGTCGAAATAGTTGGGCGCGGAGAACCACTCGTCGAATCCGCTCGCACCGGGATTGACGGGACTGCCCTTGCGCACGGAGCCGAGATGCCACTTGCCGAAATGGCCAGTGGCGTATCCCGCGCTGCCAAGGGCCTCGGCGATGGTAGTCTCCTGCGGGCGAAGCGAGTGGCCCCACCGAAGACAGCCCATGCGGTTAGGGTGACGTCCGGTCATGACGCTCGCGCGGGTGGGCGAGCACACCGGAGCCGCCGCATAGAACCGGTCGAAACGCAGCCCCGATTGCGCCATCGCGTCGAAATTGGGCGTCTGAAGCGACGGGTGGCCGTTATAGCCCATCTCCCCCCACCCCTGGTCGTCCGCCATGCAAAGAATGATGTTGGGCCTCGTGGCCGCTGTAGGTCTTGGAGTCGTGACGCATCCCAGCGCACTCAGGCAAGCCCCCGCCCCTGTGAGTTTCAGAAATCCCCGGCGGCTTATGCTCATCCCACGCCCCTTCGTAAGGTGGATTCCGCGCCACGGCGACGCAGGGCGGCCCGGTCGCGGTGACGCTTAAGACGCTTGTCCAACTCCGCGACAACGTCGGCGTACTTGGAATCCGCGGCAAGATTGCGGAACTCCGCCGGGTCTTCCTCGTGGTCATACAACTCGACACCCAGCCGGCCATCGTTCCACAAATTGTATCGCCAGCGTTCGGTTCGCAGCGACTCGCCACGCCCGCGTGCGACTGTGTATGCGGCCTGTCCGGCGAAGGCTTCGTCGTCGGGATCGATCACCAGCGGCGCGAAACTCCGGCCATGGAGGTCGTCCGGCACGTCAAGTCCGCACAACGCCGCGAGCGTCGGGTAAAGCCCGATGTGTTCGACCACGCGATAGCTCTTGGCGCCCTTCTTCCCGAGTCCCGGCGCAGCGATGATCAGCGGCACGCGGACGGCGTCCTCGAACAGACTGTTCTTCTGCCAACACGTGTGTTGGCCAAGGTTGTAGCCATGGTCGCTGGTGAAAACTATGATCGTGTCGTCGGCCAGCCCAAGCATGTCGACTTCATCCAGCAGTTTGCCCACCTGCGCGTCCATATACGTGACGGATGCGTAGTAGGCTCCGAGCGTCTTGCGCTGCTGCTCTTCGCTCATGCCATACTTGACGGCGTTCGTCTGGCTCTGCGCTGCCTTGGGCACGTCGTCGAGGTCGCCTTCGGGCACATCCGCCAGCTTCATCTGCGTAGGGGGATACGGCGCGAAGTAGCCCTTCGGCGCCACGAGCGGCACGTGCGGCCGCACCATGCCGACAGCCAAGAAGAACGGTTCGTCCTTGTGTGCCCGGAGCATCTTCAACGCCGCCTCCGTGGCCATGCCGTCGGCATGCACCAAGTCATCCCCCTCCGCTTCGACTTTCACGAAGTCCACGCCTTGGTGCGTCACCTTAGGACACAGGTCTTCTTTCTCTCCCTCGGCATATTGTTCCGGGCCCTTGATGTTTACGGCCTCGTCCCACGAGAGCGGGTCGTCAAGACCAGCCGTGCCCTCCAAAATATCGCCGGGAATCCCCATGTGATAGATCTTGCTGACCCGCGCTGTGTAGTAGCCATCCCGGCGGAAGACCTGTGGCATCGTCAGAATGTCGGGATAGCGGCTGCGGAAATCGCTCTGACGATTCCCCGTCGCTCCGATGGACGCCGGGTACAGCCCTGTCATGATGGCCGCGCGGGCGGGGCCGCACACCGGATTCTGGGTGTAGGCGCGCTCGAACTGGACGCCGCGCTTGGCCAGACGGTCCAGGTTGGGGGTCTTGCATTGGGGGTGTCCGTAGCCGCTCAGCGCCGTACACAGGTCGTCGGAGATGATGAAAAGCACGTTCGCCTTGCGCTTGTCCTGCGCAACCGAAACGCCCCCCAACAACGCCAACGCCGCCACGCCTTGAGTCACCTGCCGCAGGAAATCGCGCCGTGATGCCGATCGCTTGTCCGAGAATCCATTTCGCATATGGCCTCCCCTGTTCCGCGGACTACTGTGGCTTGAGTTGACTCAGCAGCCGGAGCGCCGCCCGCTTGACGTAGTCGTCCGTCGTCGTTTCATGCACCGCTTCGATGGCGGGCAACGCCGCCGCCGACGCGGCGCCCAGCGCCTCCAACACGTTGGCCGCGCGAAGCGCCACCTTCGAATTCGGATTCTTCAACTCGGCAGACAACACATCGAGGGCACGCGTTCGTTCACCGAGGCCATGCACGGCCTCGGCCGCCGCAACACGCACATCGCCGCAGTCATCCGTCAACAGCCCGCACAACAAACCCTCGGCCGCTTTCGCCTGTTCGCCCAGCACCGCGCACCCCGTCGCCGCCCAGAACCGCACCGACGCCTGCTCGTCGTCAAGGCGCAGGCGTAGCTCGGGAAGCAGCGCGGGATCGCGCAGGGTGGCCATCTCCGCCGTCTCGATGATCCGGTCCAGGGGGAATGAGGGCTCCCGGACAAGGTCAAAGCTGGTCTTGCCTTCGCTCAGTTCCACCATCTCGCCTTCAGGAATGAACCCCGGGTCACGGATTTCGCGCACCCACTTGCGATTGGCCGCCCGCATGCGTTTGAGCACGTCCACATACACGGGGTCATCGGCGAGATTGTTGACCTCCCACGGATCGGCCGACGTGTCATACACCTCCTCCGGCGGTTTCGTGCCCCAGAAGATGCGCTGCGCCTCGTTGCAGCGCCCCGCCTTGAACTCGGCCTCCCAGGAACGCGTCGACGGCGCTTTCCACAGATACTGCAGGTACTGTCCGTAGATCCGGTGCGGCATGTAGTTGCGAATGTACTTGAACCGCTTGTCGCGCACGGCCCGCATCATGTCGTAGCGTTCGTCCATACGCCCGCGGAACAGGTACACGTACTCGCGAGGCGGACGTTGTTGCCCGCCCAGAAACGCCTCGCCCTGCATGTAGCCGGGCACCTTCACCCCTGCCAGGCTCAGCAGCGTGGGCGCAAGATCGACAAAACTGACCAGGCGGTCGGTGCGCGTGCCTGGCTTGCCCGGCGCGAGGTGCTGATAGTTCTTCGGAAACCGAACCATCATCGGCACGTGCGTGCCGGAATCGTAGACAAAGCGCTTGCTCCGGCACACGACCCCGCCGTGGTCGGAGTAGTAGAAGACGATCGTGTCGCCGGCAAGGCCATCAGACTCAAGCCGCTCCAGGATTTCGCCCACCTGCCCGTCCAGTGTCTCGATCTTATCGTAATACTGTGCCCAATCGTGGCGGATCTCCGGCGTGTCGGGGTGATAGGGCGGCAGAGACACGCCTGCGGGATCGTGTTTGGTGGTCTCCTGTGTCTTGTGAATCGAACTCTCGTGGGTGACGCCGAGGTTGATGATCGCGAAGAACGGTTGGCCGGGTTTGCGTTGGCGGTAGGTAGCGCGTACGCTGCACTCGTCCCACGGCGCCTTGTCATCCATACGGATGTTGTAATCCGTCTTCTTCTGGTTCGCGCAGTAGTACCCCGCCTCCCGCAGGAAGTCCGGATAAGGGCGGATGAACTCGGGAATCGCGTAGCGGCTGCGCATGTGGTGCGTGCCCATACTGCACGCATACATCCCCGTCAGAATCGTGGACCGCGCGGGGGCGCACACCGGCGCGTTGGCAAATGCATTCTCGTACAGCACGCCTTCCGAGGCCAGCCTGTCCAGGTTGGGCGTTGTCGCGAACGCATCCCCATAGCACCCCAGAAACGGTCCGTTGTCCTCGCTCGTGATCCAGAGGATGTTGGGCCGTTCCTGCGCCTCCGCCCGCGCGGCCGCGCCTGCCGCCAGCACCCCCGCTGCCGATGACTTCAGAAACCGACGTCTACTGAACCCCGCCAATGCATTCATACGCTCCATTTGCCTGTCATGACCTCGTGCTGCCACGTATCGTGTTCCGCCTTCATCCCCGCACAACGCTCCCAAAATCCTTCCTCTACGAGACCTCCGGAACCGACCAGCGATTCAGTCGAAATATCTTCTGCCTCACTCCGCCGACGGTTCAAGCTCGTCATCCCCGATCCCAAGCCACTGCTTCGCTTCCTCCATCGTCCGAAACGCCTTGATCACGGACGGTGCGTCCCCCACTTCCGTCATCGTGGCGTACATACGGGTTAGCCCAAACGTCAGGTCATCCGGCGCCACGACACCAACCCGGAACCCACGATAGCGCTCAGGTTCCCTGCTGTCATTCTCGATCACGGCTTTGAGCGACTCCGTGGACGCGCTGACTCGCTCGACCCCTCTAAGGTCCACCAGTTCTCTGGTCCCGGGACCTATCCGATGGTCCTCGTTGACAAGCCGTGCCTGTTCCAACATGTCCTCGCTGGTGACGTTACCCCAATACCGGGTTACGAGAATACGGCATTCTTCGTAGTAGTGATAACTTCGAGGCACTGACTGATGACCTCCCTCCACTGGCACCGCAAAACATCGGCGGCAATCCGCCACACCCCACAGCATAGCGATCCGCGGACCAATGAGCAATAGCACTAATCTGACTTTCGTCTAGAAAGTATACGGTTCCCCGATTCATGCTAGAATGCGCCGTCAGGCTGAACTTACAATAGGAGTCCGATCATGAACACAACGTCACCCAACATCCTGCTCATCACTACCGACCAGCAGCGTTACGACGCCGCCGGTGATGCCGCCCCGTCCTTTATGCGCACCCCCCACTACGATCACCTGTGCCGCGAGGGGATCCAGTTCAACTCGGCCCGCGCGGACTGCCCGATCTGCGTCCCCGCGCGGGTCAGCATCATGACGGGGAAAACGGTGTTTGAGCACGGCATGGACGGAAACGGCAACACCACCGACGCGATGGGACGCGAAGGCACGCTGCCAACGCGGTTGCGCGACTGCGGCTATCAGACCGCCGCCATTGGCAAAATGCACTTCGGACCGATGCGTTCGCGGCACGGGTTCGACGAGATGGTCCTGCCTGACGACTACTATCGCGCGATGGAACGCTCGGGGCAACCGCTCCAACCGATGCGCCACGGCTTGGGACAGAACGAACTCTACCCCACGATGGCCACCGTCCCCGAAACCCAGACGCTTACCAACTGGATCGCCGAGCAGTGCGTCGACTACATCCGCAACCGCCACGACCCCAATCACCCCTTTTTCCTGTGGTGTTCGTTCAGCAAACCCCATCCCCCGCTCGACCCACCGGAGCCCTACTACTCGATGTACCGCACCTGCGACATCCCCGAACCCGTGTTCGGCGACTGGTCGGAGTCACCCGACTGCCCGATCCCATTCGTCAGACACCGCGAATCGTGGAGTTGCGACCTCGTGCCGCCGGAGATCATCCGCGAGGCCCGCGCCGCTTACTACGGTCTCATCACCCAGATCGACTACAACGTCGGCCGCGTCTTCTCCGCTCTGCAAGATCTCGGACTATTCAGCGACACCCTCATTCTCTACACCTCCGACCACGGCGAGTTCATCGGCGACCACCACACCGGCGGCAAGTTCACATTCCACGAAGCCTCCGCCCACGTACCATTCGTACTTCGCTTACCACAGTGCTGGGAAAATCGATGCTATGGCGCCACATGCGCAAACCTGGTGACACATGCGGACATACTCCCGACGCTCGTCGCCGCAGCCTGTGGACAACCCCCGGACGATGTCGGGGGACTGGACCTCACCGCCCTGGCACGCGGCGAGATCCAAGGCCGCGACTTCCTGGAAGGGACCGCCGACGGTGGAACGCTCTTCGGCATCACCGACGGGTCTTGGAAGTATCTTTACTATCCAGAAGGCGACTCGGAGCAACTCTTCGATCTCGTGTCGGATCCGCAGGAATTGCACGACCTCGCACCGACCGGCCAATTCAGGACTGAGATCACGCGCCTCCGCGACGAGATGATACGCCGCCACGAGGCCCGCGGCTCCCAATGGGTCGAGGCCGGCAAGCTAGTGCAATTGCCCAAGCAGAACGACTCAACACGCGATCGGCGCAACCACCCCTGGCCCGGATACCACACTAAGGACTGCGGCCTCGACGTGTGCCATTAGCGAGAGGCCGGGCCCTGACACAAGCCGTCGCCCGGATGCTGTCTTGACGGCAACGTACGCGTCTCAACAAGCGAGGCACGTCGGACGTGTTTGCATTTCTACGTCGGTGTTAGGGAATTGCACGAAGTATGAGATAGTCTTTGGTGCCGTGCCAAATTGAGGAGGAGTCATCATCATGCGCAAATCGAGGGGTTTCACACTGATCGAACTACTGGTGGTCATCGCCATTATCGGAATCCTTGCGGCCATCCTGCTCCCGGCTCTCGCACGCGCCCGCGAGGCCGCGCGCCGCGCGAGTTGCCAGAACAACCTGAAGCAATGGGGACTCGTACACAAAATGTATGCCAACGAGTCACGCGGCGGGAAGTTCGCCCCGCTCCAACACGCCCCCCCCGGAAGCCTCGGCTTCCTCATGATGCCCCTGGTCAATGCCGTCTATCCCGAATACGTCACCGATCCGGGGATCTACGTGTGCCCATCGAGTTCACACATGACCGAGGAAGACATGTACTACGACGACGGCACGCCCATTCTCATCGACTGGCGTACGGACCCCAACCATGATTACCGGTGGCAATACGCCCACGAATCGTATAGCTACTGGGGCTTCATGTATGATCGTTGCGATAAGGGCGACCCCGAAGAATTGGCGGATCCCTACATTTCAATGGTGCAAGCGCTGGTGCCAGGCATCACGCTGCCATCAGGCGAGAACGTGCCGTCTCAGTTCACGCGCCACATGCTCACGCTGATCATGCTTCCGGAGGTCTTGGCCCGCGCGTCATCGTCGGAGTACATCTTTGGCCCCTTCGCCCCGTTCGACAACGATACTTCGGGCGGCATGCTCTCCGAGGGCGGGTTTAACTACGGAACCGGCGGCGGCGATACGATCTACCGTCTA
The DNA here is from genome assembly GCA_011682535.1 of Nitrospiraceae bacterium. Lineage (GTDB taxonomy): Bacteria > Hydrogenedentota > Hydrogenedentia > Hydrogenedentales > SLHB01 > JAACEL01. The sequence goes on from JAACEL010000039.1 coordinate 18,190, forward strand.
CGCGAGGGAATCGAGCGCTTCGCCATCACCGACATCAACAACCCGGCGGGAGCCGCCGTCGCCCAATCCGAGATCTGGATCATGCATGATTGGCTGTCGACGACGGGAGCCGATTTCAACCATGTGCCCGGTGGATGTAACGTCCTCTACATGGACGGGCACGTCGAGTTTTTGCGCTACCCCAACGAGCGCGCTCCCGTCGTGCGTGGGTTCAGTCTGGCCGCCGGCATCTTCAGCCAAGCCTTTGAGTAAGCACGGGCGGTGTCACCGATAGACGGCGCTCGACC
>JAACEL010000297.1 GCA_011682535.1 Nitrospiraceae bacterium
GGCGACTTTCGATTGGGCACGGTATCGATGTACATGGCCTTATTATACACGTACCGACTAGATATGTCAAGTAATATAATTACCGTTACATGGGTACAATCCGCACCACAATTGCGACATTTGTCCCCACAATGGGCTGTATTGGCGGGGGCAAACAAAGATTCAGGTGCTCAAAAGGGGCTGGAACGTCAGGTTAAGAGATATTGGCACGTTCAGGGAATCACGAGGGCAGCGGGAATTCGATGGAGACGGTATCGCCTTTGCCCAGGCCGAGGCGGGTGCATGCGCTGCCGCCGTTGATAGCGATTTCGAGGTGCCCGGAGCTGCTGAAGAGCACGACCGGCTCGCCGGTCTGCACTTCCGCATACGTGGCGTGCAGGCCGCTGGGCACGGCCTCTCCCCCGGCCTGAATTCGGCTGGGGACCACGTCGCGCAGCATCGAGTGGTGAATGTTGGTGATACAGTTCCCGAAGCGGTCCACGTGTACAATCTCGCCGACGATGTTGCCGCCTTCCTTGCGCGCATGAGCGACATGCAGCGACACGATAGTGTCCAGTTCCTCGCCGACCTCGGCCAGCGGCATACCGCTGGCCAACCGCGCGGCCGCCGGCGCAAATATGTCGCGGCCGTGGAACGTCGCACTGACAAACTCGCGCATGCACTGAGGGTTGGTGATAATGCGCGCCTCCTGTAGCGGGTGCTCCTGAAGAAAGAGCGTGGCCAATCCATTGTCCGGGCAGACCAGAATCTGTCCCCCCGCGCGTAGCGCGATAGGGTGGCGCTCCGTGCCAACGCCGGGATCGACGACGGCCACGTGGATGCTCCCTTCGGGGAAATAGGGCAGCGCGGCGGCCAGAAACAGCGCACCCTCCAGGATGTCCTGCGGCGGAATCTCGTGCGACAGATCAACCACCTGCAAGCGGGCGTTGATCGAGTAAATAGTCCCCTTCACGGTGGCCACGTAAGGATCGCGCAGGCCAAAATCCGTTGTGAGCGTAACTATGGGGGTGGACGCAAGCGTCATCGTCTACATACCTCCGGGTTCACCGCGGGCGCGCCAAGATTCACCACCGGGCGCCCGGGGACCGACCGGCTCTACTGAGCCTCAGCACAGCGAATGCAGTTGCGACCGGCCGCCTTCGCGGCGTACAGGGCGCCGTCCGCTGAAGCAATGATCTGTTCTACGCTTTTGCCGTCTCGGGGCCATTGTGCGATGCCTTGGCTGATAGTGACCTGGAACGATTGAGCGTCATGTTCAAACACGCGCTGTTCGATGGCCGTACGCAGGCCCTCGGCCACAACCACCGCCTGCTCGATGGGGGTCGCGGGGAACAGGATCACGGCCTCGTCGCCACCGTACAACGCAGGCAGATCCTGGTCGCGGACCGCCGCGCGCATCATCGCCCCCATCTCCCGCACCACCATGCGTCCTGCCAAGTGACCATGGGTGTCGTTGACCCGTTTGAGACCGTCGAGATCCGTCATCGCGACGCACAGCGGTCCGTCCGGTGCGCAACGGTGCATTTCGACCTGCAACTGACGGCGAAACGCGTCCATCGTCAGCAGTCCGGTCAATTGATCGTAGTGAATCAACCGGTGCACGCTTTCGTAGAAACGCGCGTCGGCTTCGTCGTGCAGCACGAACTTGAACAGAACATCGCCCATCAGCACCTTGTCGCCGTTCTGCAACGACTTGGTCGTAATGGGCATGTTGTTGACACGTGTGCCGTTGCTGCTCTGGAGATCGACGACTGTGAACGCCACTTCGTCACCCTCGTGTGTCGTGATGACTTTGGCATGTTCGCGCGACACGGATGCGGAGTCCACCTGCGTGTCGGCCTTCAGAGAGCGTCCGAACACATGTTCACCATCCGTCAACTCGATCTCGCGGCCGATCTCCCAGCCCGACAGCACCACCAACGACGCGCGGCGCGTCGAACTGCTCTCGCCGGACACGGCCTCGCCCATCACGAGCGTCAGATCTTCCGGCGGCTGGTTATCGGTATCGTCGCTAAGCATGCGTTACACACTCCGCTCCTCTATCCTCTAGGAACATGGTAACAACCCCACAGTCGGCGCGCAAGCCGGGCGCCGCGTAGCGGCGCCTAAGCACATTCGCCTTCGGCGAATCTGCACGGCCGTATGTCCAGGCTGTAGTCGTCGGCTTGCCTCGTCCCCAAGTTGTACTTGGAGACGAGCTTGTTCGCGAAGCTGTACTTCGCCGCGAAGCTCTTGCTTCACGCGGCCTCACAGCGATCGCTCCCGGCTCCGAAGTGACTGCCCCAAGCCCCAAGGGGCGCCATGAACCGTCATGACACACTGTCTGGCACGGGCTGCCGAAAGCAGGAGGCAACGGACACAGCGAAGTATGCCATGGCAGGATAAGCGATCTACATCAAACCGGAGACCCAACCTTAGACGAGCAGGACGAACGCGAGGAGTTCCAACTCGATGACGAGATGGGCGAGGAAAGGAAGCACCACGTTGCGGCGCTTCATGGCCCAATAGGTGAGAACCAAGGAGATGGCCACCATACCCACTGTTTCCAGCGGGGGCTTCTGGAGATGGTAGATCCCCTCGGAGAGCGGAACGATCAACCACCCCCAGCGGGGCAAGCAAACACTGAGAGGCTTCAACAGGAAGTAGCGATGGAGAAACTCCCAGCCGATCAGCCACGACACCAGCCACAGCAGATTGAATGTGAGAAAACGCCACTGATCCGCCGCGGCGGCCTTGGCCATGCTCGGGTATGTGGCGCGCAACGTGTCCGACAACGCCACCACGACCATGGCCAGCGCGCCCACAACCGCCAACCCACCCAACAGGATCCAGTCGGTCCTCTTCCAACGCCTGAAACCGAAGTAGCCCCAGTCCATACGCCAGACGACAATCACAAACGGCGCCACGAGCCAGGCCACGAACTTGAACCCGTCGAAACCGCTCCCCCCTCCCCATCGAAACCAGCTCCAGTCGATAGGGGTTTGTACACCGCGGCTGGCCAGCGTGTCGATCAGCAGCACAGCGGCCGTGTACACCACCGCGAAAACAAGCAAGGCCCACGGTTTCCTGGAGGCGCGCTCACATTCACTCATCTCGGCTCCAGTCGCGAAGTTGGAAAGGGACACAGGTCACTGACGACACATTCAGCGCATTTCGGACGCCGCGCAACGCAGGTGGCTCGTCCATGAAACACCAGACAATGCGAAAACAATGCCCACGTATCGCGCGGCGCTATCTTCATGAGGTCGCGCTCTATCTTCGCCGGGTCATCGTGCTTGGTGAACCCAAGACGCTCCGAGAGGCGCTTGACGTGGGTGTCCACAACGACGCCTTCCACTTCGAAGCACTCGCCCAGCAACACGTTCGCCGTCTTGCGGCCCACGCCCGGCAGGGTCGTCAGCGCTTCCAACGAATCCGGCACCACACCGCCGTATTCCTCCAGAATCCGCGCGCAGGTGTTGACGATACTCTTGGCCTTCTGGCGGAAGAAGCCGCAGGTGCGGATGTCCTCTTCGAGTTGCCCGCGCGGCGCGGCGACGTAATCCTGCGCGCGGCGGTACTTGCAGAACAACGTCTTGGTGACCACGTTCACCCGTACATCGGTGCACTGCGCCGCCAGAATCGTCGCGACGAGCAGTTCCAGCGGGTTTCGTAGTCCAGTGAGCACCGTGCGTCCGGGTAGGCCTCGCGCAAGCGCTCGAAGATCCGCGCCGCCCGCTCCTTATTCGCCGCAATCGTCCGCTTAAACTTCGCCACACGAGGCACTCCTCTGCCGTCATGGTATTAGCATGTTACGCGCCAGCAGAAACCGCCCCGTTAATCGCAAAGCTTCTTCGCCAGCCAAGCCAGGTTCTCCGCGAAACGCGTCACCGTCTCCAGGCCCTCCTCATCCTCCAACACCTCACCCTTCCGTGCCCCGATCGCGACATTCCAGTAGGTCGACCCCGCGACCACCATGTCGTTGATCGTGAACCAGTAGAGCAATTGCGCGTAGGTGAAATTGTGCCCCGCGCGCCGCGCCACGGCGACGGGCCCGCCCAGCTTGCGCGATAACAGATGGCCGTTGGCCCGCGAGACATAACCGGCCCGGTCAAGCAGCGCCATGGTCTCCGGCGTGGCCGAACCAAAATACACCGGCGATCCCACGATGATAATATCCGCCTCCTGCATCTTCACGAAGACGTCATTGAAATCGTCGTCCACGACCACACAGGTCTTGTCCTGTCTGCGCCCGCACCCCCCGCAGGCGGTGCACGGCGCCACCGACAACTCCGCCAATCGCAACAGCTCCGTGTCGAGCCCTTCGGGCTTCAGGGTCTCCAGGCAACGATCCAGCAGGATTTCCGTGTTGCCCTCTTTCCTGGGACTTCCGCAGATGGCCAACGCCTTCACAACGATTCCTCCCCATGTCTTGCCCTGCTCTACTCCACTCAGAACAAACGGTCCGCATAACTGAAAAAGGGAATAGTGAACGGTTTAACCGTTCCCCATTCCCTTGTCATTCTACATCAATCGCCCCCAACGGAAACACACATACCTTCTTTCTTTTTGCGAAAAGAAAGAAGCAAAGAAAAGCGAGAAGCCGCTTCGCGGCACACAGGGGGGAGACAGTCAACGGCTTCCGCGTGGCGTACGCGACCGTCCACAATCCGCCCGACGCACTGCAGATTTGCCGAAGGCAAATGTGCTTAAGCGCCGCTTGCGGCGCACATTGTGCTTCAAGATGGCGGCATCAGCCGCCAGCGGTCTACGGCTCCTGCTCCATGATGTCGATTTCTTTGCTGATCCGCTCCGAGTTCTCCCAGCGGCGGTCGCGCCAGAAACTCAGCGCCCGCTCCGCATCCTGGGAAAGCTCGCGCAGGTTGACAATCGTCGGCGACACAAAGATCAGCAGATGCGAGTTCGCCGCCTTGGAGGTTCGCCCGCGGAACACCGCTCCGATCAGAGGAATCGCCCCAACCACCGGCACGCGCCGCTCGCTCTTTTGGACCACGCGGCTCGACAACCCACCGATTACCAGCGTCTGCCCATTGGGCACCAACACCTCACCCGTCTGCGACCGCGTCGAGAAAACCGGCAGGTCGATCCCGCGAACCGTATCGAAACGGGTCACGTCGCTAACGCCAAGTTCAGCGATCAACACCTTGACGGTGTCGTTCGAGAGGATAGTCGGCGTCAGCTTGAGCTTCACACCGATGTCTTGCCAGGTTACCTTCAACTGGCCGACACCCTTGTCGTTGTAGAGGATATTCTGAAACGGCACTTGGCCACCCGCGTGGATCTCGGCGGGCGCCCCGTCCACCACGAGAATCTCCGGCTTCGAGATCAGGTCAACGTCCGCCTTCTGCTCGATTGCGCGGAACACCCCTTCAATGGTGCCGTAACCAGGACTGATGACGCTCGTCACCATACCCGCGCCGCTCTGGGTTTGAATTCCGTTGCCCGGACCATTGTTCATATCGGGCCGGATGCTTGTGAAGTAACGCGTATCCGGGGCGGGCAGGGTCACGTTGAACTGGGGGTTTCGGGGATTGAAGACGTTGGTGGTCACCTGCTGCAAGGATCCGCCCTGATCCACGCCGCGAACGATACGCGTGTAGTTCAGATTGGTGCCCAGTTCGCGTAGCCCCGTTTCATTCGTCTCCGTGATCCAGACCTGGATCTGCACCTGGTTGAGTGACTTGACCGGCGTGGCCGGGAGGTCTTCCTGGGCCACGGCCCCCAAGAACGTCAAGGTAAGGAGTATGGCGGTCAACGTCGCGACTCGCATCATCGGTCTCCTCCCAGGTGCGAGTCAATACTCGTGTCGTCCTCCTGCGTCTGGCCCGTGATCCCCTCGACAATCCCCTGGGGTATCTCCGCGATGCCCTCGACAATGTTCTGGGGAATCTCGCTGATTTCCTCAACCACACCGAACAGCGACTTCTTCTTCTCGTCCGCCCCGCCGAACGTGGCCGGTCCCAGACCTGACGGTAGCGCATAGGCCGGACGCCACAACTCCGCTTTAATTAGAAACACCAGTTCGCGGCGTCCTTCCTCCGTGCTCCGATTTCCCACCGCCGCCGAGATAGGAGAGCCCACCGTGCCCGAGCCTGGCAACAGTGAATTGGCCAAACCAACGACTATATCTTCGCCTTGCGTCAGCCAAGGGACAGTCGACACATTCTTGTTCTTCGTGTTGCGGTACAGACCTCCCAACAACAACACTTGGCCGTGACGCACCCATACCGTCGTCTTCACTCTACGCGACACAAACTCGGGCACCTGAATGGCGTTGCTTGTCGAAGAGAACGCCCCGGTCTGAGCGACCTGCTCCGCCAGTGCCACCACGATTCGCTGGCCTTCCTCCGCCACGGAGGCCTGAATATCCAGCCGCACGTATGTGTCGTCGTTGGTGGACAGGTTGCCGTCGTCATCGATGATCTCCGGCGCCGACACCGTCATTTCAACGCCCGTCTCACGGAAGTTCGTTGTCTGGACCGCGGTCGTACCCACCACCACCGTGTCCTCATAGGGGATCTTTTGGGTGGTCTTGATGGTGGTCGGAACCGCGCCGCCCACGGTCACCATCGCTTTGGGCTGCGACAGGATGAAGGCACGGTTCTGGTCGACCAACGCCTGCAACACCACCTCGATGTCGCCATAGCTGGTCGTGATGTTGTCCAGGAACACCGTGATCGCGCTCGACGTGTTCGTGGGGAACGTCAGGTCCGCGCTTTGGACGTTGCCGTTGCCGCTGGAGACCCGCCCCCATGCGCGCGTCTTGTTCCGTTGCTTGAAGTACGCGCTCAGGCCGGTGTTCACGCCTTTGGTCGTCTGAAATTCGACGATCTTGACAGACACGTTGACCTGTTGGACATCGCCAGGGCTGGGCACGGGCGCCGCGTCTTGCGCGAACACGCGAAGGGAGAGGCATAAGGCTGCGACGGCCAACGCCAGTCCCGTGATGTGCACTCTTCTACTCATTGCTCCCTCAACGTTCGAAAGTTGCCGTGCACTCGAACCGGTTCACGTTCTCGATGTTCTCGAAGTTGCCGAACCGCACGCTGAACGCCCGGATTTCGCCCGGGTTCAGACGACGAATGCCCACGCTCGTCGTGTCGAACACGACGCTGCCCACGCCGTAGACGGTTACGACGACCTCGACACCGTACAACACACTGTCGCCCCGGTTCACCACCTGCCCCGTCACGGAATAGTATCGCGCCTCACGGGTGATCAGGTCGCGCCCGCTCTGGAACGACGCCGTGTTGACCACCACAAGCGGTTGCGCCTCGACTTGGCGGCGTTGCACTTCCGCTGGCGTCAACACGATGTACCCCCCGTTGGGAAGCCATTCCATCCGGCGCTTGATCGTCTCGTCATTGACGTAGCTGGGCGCACGTTTGACCACATCGTTGTACAGGGCGCCCGCTTCGGCATAGTTGCCGCGCGTCCACAACAAGGCGGCCAAGTCCACGCGATTCTTGACGTCGTTCGGGTACGCCTTCACCAACTGCGCCAGCGACGCAATCATCTCGTCCAACTGCCCTGGGGCAGGGTACTTCGCTTCGTACTCCGTGGAAAGCTTGGTCACATAGCCCTGCGCCTGGCCCGCGTAGAGCCCGTTGGGCGCCTGGGCAAGATACTCGGAGAACAGGTCGATCGCGTCGCGATAGACGTCCTCCTTGTAATAGGCCATTGCCAGCCAATATCGCGCTTCGACGGCCGTATCGGTGTCGGGGTATTTCGCTATCGTATGCAGTAGGCGCGGAATGACCGTCGAAGTGTCCCCCGCCTCGACCATCCGGCGGGCCTCGTCCACTTCCTTCTGCGCCACCTTCTCCTTGGCGAAGGTGCTTTCCGCCGCGTTGATGAGACCGCTGGAGGTGTTGGACCAACGGGTGGCACAGCCAGACGCCATCACCCCGAACAGTATGGCCAGAACGGCCAACAGACACTTATAACTTGACTTAGATAGGGGGATCCACTGTCTCACGAGAAGCTCTCGATTCCGGTTGAGGCTCGACTACCGTTTCTTCTTCTTCTTGAGTTTGTCGAGGACCAAGTGGGTCACATCGTCCGCAGCGATAGGAGTCTCCAGACCATCCAGATAACCCGCTGCGGCGATGAAGTCGTAATCGGTAGCCTTGCCTACATCGGAGATAGCACGCACGACCCGATCACTGGCCTGACTCAGAAGAATCCAGTATTTGCCGGTTCCCGCCTGAATTCTTTTCTTCTTTATCTGCGCATACTCCGGCGTGGCCTTGATGAGCTTCCCATAGTCCACTGTGCCCGGCTTGTCAAAGCCCTTGGCTGACCCGAAGTAAATCTTCTGCGCCTCGACCTTCTCCCCTGGAATCGAGTACGTGGAAGCCTGCGCCGAGGTCAAAGCTCCCAGCAAACACACGCACATGGCTATTCCGATAAGATGTCGCATGAAGCGCTATCGTCTCCTGTCCACCCGCTCGACGCCACCATTCCCCGCGTCTTGGAGCAGTTTACAATACACAATCTCGCAGACTGCGTAGTATTCTAACAATTTCAGGGGGAAATGTCAAGCAATTAGCCTTAGCTCGACTATTCGTCCCGCACTGACGGCGCGAGTGTCACACTCGCCAACCCTGTCACTATACCACACAAAGCGTTGATTCGTTTCAACTTATCCAGAGCCTCGGACTCCGCACACTCTCAGATGCTGTAGGTAACATGCCCATGTTTCTGAAAAAGTTCCCCCTTCTGCGCAGTTTCCTTTTCCTTTGGCGTCCTTAGTTGCATCCACGCGGGCTCGGAAGTAGAATCCAAAGCATCTCGCACTGTACGCGACCACAGGGACCTCGCTCACGCACCTTCGATTCGCAGCACAGGAGTAGGCAACATTTCATGATACCATTTTGTGAAGCCCTCAGAACCGTCATCGCCAACACCCACGTCCTGGACTCCGAACACGTAGCGCTCGCGAGCTGCGCTGGACGGGTCTTGGCTGAAGACGTAGTCTCCGATGTCGACATGCCCCCGTTCAACAAGTCCGCCATGGACGGATACGCCTGCAGGCGCACGGACCTTGCCCACCCCCTGGCCGTCCTCGAAGTCATCAAGGCCGGCTCCCCCCCGACGCGCCCCATCGGTCCGGATGAATGCTCGAAGATCATGACCGGCGCGATGGTACCCGAGGGCGCCGACTGCGTCATTATGGTGGAGCACACCGAAACGGCCGGCGACGGCAGTGTGCGGTTCACCGGCAAGAGTACGCGCGACAACATCTGTTTCCAGCGAGAAGACGTACAGACAGGCGACGTCATCCTGCGTGCGGGCACCCTGGTGGCCCCACAACACATTGCCATGCTGGCCGCGGTGGGCTGTGTGAAGCCACGGGTAGCGCAGCGTCCGCGTGTGGCTGTAATCGCGACAGGCGACGAACTGGTCGAACCCCATGTGAAACCCCGGCGCTCACAGATTCGGACGACGAACGGCGCCCAACTGTGCGCCCAGATCCAACGCACCAGGACCACCTCCGTATATTACGGGATCGTCGGAGATACCGAGGAGGCCACCGACACCGCGGTCAAGCGCGCTATGGCCCAAACGGACGTCATCCTGCTGTCGGGCGGCGTGTCCATGGGAGATTTCGACTTCGTGCCGGACGTGCTGCGCAGCAACGGCATCGAGATCCTCTTCGACGCCGTGGCCATGAAACCCGGCAAACCCACCGTGTTCGGCGTCAGCACGCAAGACGCTCCAACACGCACGTACTGCGTCGGCCTGCCAGGCAATCCCGTCGCCACGTTCTGCCTGTTCGAACTGCTCGTGAAGCCCCTGCTGTACGGCCTGATGGGCCACACGTACCAGCCCGTCGAATTCACGATGCCACTGGCCACACCGCTCCAACGGAAGCGGGCGGAACGCGAGGCATGGATGCCGGCGACGCTGACCGGCGACGGACGGGCCGTGCCCTGTGAATTCCATGGCTCGGCTCATATAGCCGCGCTGTCCAAC
>JAACEL010000298.1 GCA_011682535.1 Nitrospiraceae bacterium
AGGTGGGCCTCTTCCGTGCCGGAGAGGTGGGCCTCTTCCGTGCCGAAGAGGTAGCGCCGGAACTCGGCCAACTGCCGCCGCGCCACGTCGCAGCCCGGTGCGCCATCGGCCATGTTCATCAACGCGACCACGTAGCGTCCCGCCCGGCACGCTTCCTGCAAGAACTCGACGACGCACATGTCGGCGTATTTTTGCCCCGTCAACACCGCCACGAGCACGTCGCCCGCTTCCCGGATACTCTTGGCCAGCTCCCAGTTTTCCTTAACGATCGAGTCGATGTCCGGCGTGTCGAGCAGCACCAGCCGATCGGGCAGAAGGTCGTAGCGCGCCACGAACACAGGCAGATCGGTGCGCCCTTCTTCGGTGAGGGCTTCGGGCCGCTCCGGATCCCACGGCTCCGGCACGAACGCGTCCGGCAACAACTGTCCCGGCTCGAGACATTGCCGATAGCGGCGCTCGTTGGCTGCGACCAGCGGGAATCGCGTATGCGCGCCGAACGGCGACACCGGACTCAACGGACGGCCGACCAGCGCGTTGAAGACCGTCGACTTGCCCGTGTTGGTACCCCCCGCCAGCACGACGATCAGGCAACCTTCGCCCGCCAGACGCGGGGCGAGCTTGAAGGTAAGCTGGCGTTCCCAGTCTTCGAAGCCGGCGAACAGCGCCTGGCCAACCGCCGGCATGCCGTGCGTCGCGCGACGCAGCGCCCGTAGGCTGTCTTCGTAGGTTCTCAGGGCGCTTCCAAGATCGTCATCCATAGCCAGGCCACACGCACAGCCGCCAAGGCGGCCGCACCATGTACATCGAATCCTCTTTGCGAATTGCGCCTACCGCCAATACCGCTTGTCACCGTGACGCGCCGCGTCCAGCGCCGCGTCAACCGCCGCGCACACGGTTTTCAGCGCCTTGATGCGCGCGTACAGTTTCTGGTTGCCCTCGATGATCGTCCAGGGCGCGTTCCTCGTCGAGGTCTTCTCGATCATGTCCGACACGGCCTCGTAGTATTGGTCCCACCGCTCGCGGTTACGCCAGTCCTCGTCGGTGATCTTCCATTGTTTGTACGGCGTGTTCTGGCGCAGGGTGAAGCGTTTGAGCTGCTCTTTCTTCGAAATGTGGATCCAGAACTTGACCAGCACCGTGCCGAACGACGTCAGTTGCTTTTCGAACTCGCGAATCTCTTGGTAAGCCCGCTGCCACTCCTCCGGCCGGGCGAAACCCTCGACCCGCTCCACCAGCACGCGTCCGTACCAACTCCGGTCGAACACGGTCAGATGACCCGCCTTCGGCAGGTGCTTCCAGAACCGCCATAGGTAATGATGGGTCTTCTCGTCCCCCTCCGGCGCCGCCACCGGGATCACCCGCACGCCCCGGTGGTCCAACCCCCCGATCAGGCGCTTGATGTTACCCCCTTTCCCGCCCGCGTCCCAGCCTTCGTACATCACCACCACCGGAATGCGCGGCAGGTACATCTGGTGTTCGAGGCGCAGCAGCCGCTTCTGCAAACGCGAAAGCTGCCGGTCGTACCGCTCGCGCTCGATCGTTACATCCAGATCCACCTTGTCGAGCGGGCTCGACCCACGCCTTGCCTTCTTCACCGCCTTCTTGGCCGCCTTCTTGGCCTGCTTCGGGCGCTTGTGCTTGAGCGCGCGCTCCATCGCGTCCATCAACGTCTCGATCGCCCGGAGATTCGCGTAGCGGCTGTCGTGTGAGGGGATCACCGTCCATGGCGCCTCCGGCGTGGACGTCTCCTTCAGCACCTTGTCGATCGCTTTCGCGTTCTCCGCGTAATGCTGGTTCTCACGCCAATCCTCTTTGGTCACGCGCCAGGACAGATCCGCCTTCTCCTGCATCTTGCTAAACCGCCGCGCCTGCTCCTGCTGGCTCACGTGCATCCAGAACTTCACCAGCACCGCGCCATCGTCCACGAGCTGACGCTCGAACACACGCGCCCGTTCTGCGATCTCCTCGCGCTCGTGCGCGTCCGCCTCCATGGCCGGGCTGTACCAACTGCCGTCATACACCGCAATTTCACCGTTCGACGGCAGCGAAACCCAGAATCGCCACATCGGTGGCCGCAAGGCCTCCTCCTCGTCCGGCTCCTGGAAATTGTGCAGGCTGTAGCCGCGCGGGTCGAGGCAACGCAAGATGCGGCCGATCGCCGTACCAACTCCCGCCGCGTGCCACCCCTCGAAGACGACGATCACCGGGATCCCCGCCCCGCGCAGGTCGCGCTGCAACTGGGGTAGTTTTTGTTCGAAGGCTTCCTTGGCTTTCTTGAAATCGGCCTTCGACAGCTTGGCCTTCAGATTGACGTCATCGAGCATGTTGACACCTCCCGCCAAACGCGGCCGGCACCGTCGCGGCCTGCGTGGCCATCCATGAGCCCAATCCAAATCAACGGACCGCGCCACTCTACGCCACCCGGCTAACCGCTGTACTTGACCCCCATGAGATGACAAACGATGTAGCGATCGAGTTCCTCGTAATCGCGCACCGCGATCAACTGGGCCTCGAGTTTCTTATCCAATGTGCAGACTTTTTCCAGCAGGAACAGGAATCGCTCCCGGCTCGTGCTCAGGTGCTTGGTGTTGCCGCGCTGCTTCTGCGTGCGCATGGCCTTCACGTCGAGGCCGACCCATTCCCCGTTCCGGCCGTAGCTGTACTCCTCCAACACCCGCACCTGGTTGAAGGCCACCCGCAGGTTGTGGCACCCGAACGTCTTGTCCTGGTCGAACTTCAGCCCGCCCTGATCGTTCAGGTGTACGCTCTTCAGCTTCTCGTGCGCCAGCGCGTACGCCATGTCGTCGCTCGGATCCAGCCCCGCCAGCAGCGAATGCGCCGTCTCGCACAGACACCCCACCCGGTCCGGGTCGATCGTCATGTAACTCAGACCGATCGCGTGGCCCAATGTCGGGATGATCGCGCTGTCCACCGGCTCGTTGGGCTTGGGCTCGATCAGGATGCGCACCTTCGGATCGTAGTCCAGCATCTCGTCGAGCGCATCGCGGATCCGAAGCACCGACTCGCGCGGGTTCTTGCTCTCGCGCACATAGGATCCCTCCCGCGCCAGCCATAACACAATCCACGAACCGCCCAGCACGTTGTTGATGTCGATACAGATCTTCGTGCGGTCGATCGCGTACTTGCGCAACCGCGCGTTGTTATTCGTATACGCCCCGTCGATCGTCTCCGGCGAAAACCACAGCCGCGGCGCCGTGAACTCCGCCTTGAGGCCCTCGCGATCCAGCATCCTGCGCACTTGGGCCGCTTCCTTCACGATCTCCGCGTGCGATTTTGAGTCCAAGTCCGGCACGGCGTCGTCATCGTGGAACTGCACCCCGTCGAACCCCAGCTTCTTCGCCATCTTGATCTTCTTGGCCAATCCCTGTGGCTTGCGGACCGGCGGACCAAACGGGTCTGCGCCTTCGTCGATATTCCAGGGACCAAAAGAAAAACGGTACTGACCCTTAGCCTTGGCCATGGATAGCTCCTCCGAACTGTTTCCTTCCTCTAACAGTGCCTGGCACCCCAAGCACGCGGAATAGGATACGTCTCGCGCAGGGACCCCGTCAAACCTGTTCCGAAAACCCCCAGCACAACAAACGACAACACCCGCACTGTTCGGGCAGCGGCGAATGCGCCACTCGAACCGTGCGGGTGTGAACGTTCGTCTCTGGAAAGAGTCTGCGGAGACTATTTCTTCGTCGGGACGATGGCGTCCTTCGCGGCTTTGGCGATGCGGAACTTCAGTACGCGCTTGGCCGGAATGCGGATCTTCTCGCCGGTTGCCGGATTGCGGCCATCGCGCGCTTTGCGGCTGACCACCACGAGCTTGCCAAGCCCCGGAATCGTGAAGCCCTTCTTGGCTTCCCGGTAGGCCAGCGCGACGACGCTGTCCATGATCTCGCCCATCTGTTTCTTGGTCAAGTCGTTCTGCTCGGCCAGCTTGGCAATGATCTGCGCTTTCGTCATCGGTTTTGCTGCTGCCATTTTAGTGCTCCTTCCTAAGTAGCTTTGGTTTCCCCTAACTTCGCCATGTTTGCTTAAGCACGCCGCCACGGATACCTCCAGAATCGGTCCGTGCTCCTCAAAATCGTCGACAGCGCAATGAAAACCGCGTTTCAACGCACTATCACTTGCTTTTTGTTACTAATTATCGACGGATTTGTCAAGGTAAATCTTGACCGCCGTTTTCTTCAAGCCCCATTTCACGGGGGTCTCGTGGCGCTCGTCCCCTCCTGCGCGGCAGAGTTTCGTTGACTCAATCCGATATTTCATCACGTCAATCATTTGAATTCTAACGTTTCTTTGACGTCATCGACAAGAACCGAACGGACGGCTGGATGTGGAGTGCGGCAGCTTGCCGCCGCCTTTTCGGAGGGGAGCTTGCTCTGCGGCATCAACGGCTGTAACACAATGCTACAGCATACCTTCAGAGGCCGTAAGGGCTCGTGCAGCGAAGACGTGGGCCCCTAGATCTCGATACGCTCAAACTGCGGCAAGTAATCCCGATTCTTGCGCAGCATCTCCGCGACCATCTTCTTGATCTCCGCAAGCGACAACACCGCCGCCGTCAACGGATCATAGCAAATCGACTGGTACACCAGCCGCGCATCGCCCGTCAATGCCGCCTCCACCGCCATCTCCTCCACCGCGACCGTGATGTTGTTCAACGCCGCACACTGCGCCGGCAGCGCGCCCACATACAGCGGGTTCAACCCACGTTTGTTGGCCACGACCGGCACCTCCACGCACGCATCCTCCGGGAGATTCGTAACCAACCCCGTATTGCGTACGTTTCCGTTGAACTCGAACGCGTCACCGCCCATGCAGGCATTGATGATCGAAGCCGCGTATTCATGCCCACGCTCCAGCGACATTGGCGCGCCGTCGTCGAACCATTTCTTGAGGTCACGCTTCCAGCGGCGCGAACGCTTGAGATACTCTTTCGCGATGTACGCGTACTCACCCGGATTCCAACCCGTTCCGTGCGTGCAGTACTTCTCGACCAAGTCCGGGCGCTTGCGGAACCACCAGTTGTATTCCGAATTGTGACCGCTCGACTCGGTCACGTAGTAATCCAGCGCGAGAAACATCTCGTTCCGCACCAGTTCCTCGTTGTAGATCCGCTTGTTCTTCATCGCCTTGCGCAGCGCCGGATACGCGTCCTCGCCATTCCGTTTGAACTCTGTGTACCACGCCATGTGGTTGATACCCGCGCACACATACGTGATCTCTTCCATCGGAGCTTTGATCCAATTCGCCAGCATATGGGCCGTGCCCTGCACGCTGTGACACAACCCCGACGCCTGAATCGACGTCTCCCGCTGCATCGCGCGGCACAACATCGCCATCGGGTTGGTGTAGTTCAGCAAGATCGCGTTCGGACAGTACTTCTCCATGTCTTTCGCGATGCCCACCATCACCGGGATCGTACGCAGCGCCCGGAAGATTCCGCTCGGGCCGCGCGTGTCGCCCACGTTCGTGTCCACGCCGTGCTTCATCGGAATATAGATGTCGTGCTTCCACACCGACACGTCGCCCGAGAGAATCGTGCACAGAACGGCATCGGCTCCCTTGAGGGCCTTCCTGCGATCCTGCGTCGCCTCCACCTTCGCCGGGTATCCTCCCCGTTCAACGATGCTGTTCACGGCACGATAGGCAAAGTCCAGCCGCTCCTGATCGATATCCATCAACGAGATCGTCGCATCCTTGAGAAGCGGAAACGTCAGAATGTCCCGCACCAGACCTCGCGTAAAACCCAGACTGCCCGCACCGATAAACGCTATCTTAGCCATGCCCGTCTCTCCTTCGCACCACGTACCTCAGGCGCACCGTGCGCCTTCCGCCCAACACCCCTGCGCCGGACTGAAGACGATTATCCTGTTTGCCCGTCTACAAATCAATCCTGTCCGCAGGACCAACGCATCTAATTGTGTGAGATTCTGGGCATTCATGATTTGGTGTCCTCACGTGAGATAAGATGACCGCACACGGAGCCACGGAGAACACCAAGCGGGAGAACGCCGATGCCGCCCGATGAATCGGTTCCAATGAAATTGGAACCCATGTTGTCGATTGTGCGGTGTCTTTGCCTATGGAGACGGGTCCCGGACTGTTCGAGACCGTCTACGAAGTGGTTCTGGCTCACGACCTTCAGACGCGCGGGCTTCGGGTGGAACGGCAAGTTCCGATACCCATAGCACTGCGCGGCGTGAAGTTCGACGAGGGTTTTCGCGCGGACATGATTGTCGATGGCAAGGTTCTGCTCGAGTTGAAGTCCGTGGAGTCGGTCACCAAAGCGCACAAGAAGCAGATATTGACCTATTTGCGTCTGACGGGACTCAAGCTCGGGTATCTGCTCAATTTCGGCGAGGCCTTGATGAAAGACGGAATCACACGTATTGTCAACGGTGAACTTGATT
>JAACEL010000299.1 GCA_011682535.1 Nitrospiraceae bacterium
CCGACACGAACTCGTCCGTCGTGCCACGCCCGAACTCCAACAGATTGTCGAGCACTTCCTTGCACCGGAGCCCGTTGCGCAGCACCCGGTCCACCGCCCCCGCCACCTGGTCCGCCGGCATGCCCTTCGACATCATCTCCGTCAACCCCAGCATGACTCCCAACGGGTTGCGCAACTGGTGGGCAACCGTCGCCGCCAATTGCGACGCGAGGGACGTGTGCTGGTGGCGCAGTAGTTGCTCCTCGACCATTTTCTGGGCGGTCACGTCGCGCAGCAGTTTCGCCATTCGATTGCGCGAACCGGCTTCGCCCGGCAACGGCACGCACGCCACCTCCACCCAGCAAATTTCGCCGGCGCGCGTGGGGAATTGAATGGTGTCCCGCCTCATCTCCCCCGCCTGAAGCGCGTGTTCGCTCATGCACGCGTCGCAATGCAAGTCGCTGTTACCCTGCGCTTCCCGGCGCGCATAGCACGGCGCAGAGTCCTCCTCGCCGACTGCCACGAACGTCCCCGCCGTTTCGTTCGCCAACACCACGCGCGCTGAGTCGTCTAACACGTAGAAGCCAATCTGCAACGCGTCCGCCAGTTCCTCTACCCCCCGCACAAGGAACCCCTCGCCCTGCCGCTTCTCCGCCGAATCCGCAGGCGTGATCGCCACCGCCACCCCATCGCGCAGGCCGTCTTCGTCAAACACTGGAGAAACACGAAACACGGCCGGGATGCGGTCTTGACGCGGGCACAGCGCACCCTCGAACTTGTGAGCGCGGGTGCCCCGTTTCTGGCGCAGGTCACGCCGCAGCTCACCCGCCGTACCCGCGTCGCACAACGCCAGAAACCCCCCGCCCACCAACCGGTCGACCGGCACACCCACCAGATCGGCAAAGTGCGCGTTGGTCAACGTGACCACCCCGTCGCCGTCCAGCATCACGAACGCCCGGCCCATCAAACCCGCCAACATCTGCCGGCAACGCTGTTCCGACGACGCGCGCTTGCGCTCCGCCTCGCCGCACGACTCGCCGACATGCCGTAGTACATGAGCCTCGGAATCGAGAAACGCCCGGTACATCTCGGCTTCGCTCACGCCCGGGATGCGGTCCCTCACGAAACCCAACAACGTTTCCCGCACTGAACGGATAATGGCGAGCACATCGCCGATGTGCCCCCCGCGCGACCGCACATGGTCCACCAACACCGCCATCCATTCGCGGGTATGGCTCGCGTCACCCCGGAAAAAGTCAATCTGATCCTGCACCCAAGGCTCCACAAGACCGGCGTCCGCGCCCTGCGCGAACAGCGCGACGCGACGGCGCAGCAGCCCCACTATCTCCGCCCGATGCGCGTCGATAAAATCCGCAAGCACTTGTAATGCAGGCACTCTAGGCATTGGTCAAGATTCCGCCCTGTTCCACGATACCAAACGCCGCCCCCGGGGCGGCGAAGATGCTCCTGCAAGAAACTAGCACGCCATGCTCCGGTATTCTGGGCGATACCGGGTATGGATTTCAACAAAACACTGGGCCAAAATTGACGGGGGACCCCCACGTGGCGCGCGCGGCAGGCCAGGCAGGGCGCCCTACCCCCCGCCGGCCTCACGGTGCACACGCGCATACACTTCGCAATACCCTGACGCCGCACGGTCCCAGGAGAAGTGGGACGCACGGACGAACCCGCGTGTGCGTAAGTCCTGACGATACCCCTCGTCCTCCAAGACACGCAGGCATGACGCTGTCAACCCATCCAGATCATCCGGGTCGTGCACGGCGGCCGCGTCGCCCGCGATTTCAGCAAGCGAGCCGCCGTTCGAACACACCACAGGCGTCCCGCAGGCCATCGCCTCCGGCACCGCCAGCCCAAACCCCTCGAAACGCGATGGCCACAGCAGCACGTCGGCAGCGTTGTAGGCCCACACCAGTTCCTGCTCACTCAACCCCTTCAGATGCACGATCAGGTTCCCCAGCCCCAACTCGCCAATCAACGCTTTCTGCTCCGCCGAGAACGTGCCGCCAACTTTCAGCAGGCCGATCGGATTCGCTGAGCTGCCGGCAAGACGGTGCAACACCCCGAGCACCGTTTCAATGTTCTTGTAGGGTTCGGCTGTGCCCACGTGCAAAAGCAGACGCCTGCCCCCAAGTCCATGGCGCTCAACAAACGCTTGGCAGTCCGGCGCCGTCATGTCGATCTCGCGGAAAGACTCGTCAACACCCAGATGGATTACTTGCACATCTTCGGGTGCACATCCCGTGTGTTTCAGAATACAACTTTTCGAGAACTGCGAATCCGTGACCACCTGGCCGCATCGAGGCATCTTCTCCAACCCGTTTCGATAAAAGTAGCGTCCCATGCTGCGCGCAAACGCATCCTCCAATTGGCCGTACAGCAACAGAGGCATCATGTCGTGACAGGTGACGACGGTCCGCCGAAGCCGCCAGGGAGCCACCCCCGCCAGATAATCGTTGTCCACGATGTGCAGGACATCATAGTCCTTCAGGGCCAGCCGCAACGGGAATAGCAGGCGTTTCCGAATCTTCACCAAGAGTCCGCTGTGGTCGAGGTTAAGCGCTGTCTGTTCGCCTGGGCGCTCAGCCAACTCTACGGAATCCGCCACGGAAAGGTGAGGCTTGACATGCCGACACACCGATCGGGCCGTTCGGATCATACTGCGGCGCCCTTCGGAAAGGACGTATCCCGATATCAGAACCCTCACTACCGAGCCCTCTGTCTTGGACGCTGCGGAAGTACCACGCCCCCCTGTGCTCACACCCGGCCGATGCAACAGGACAGGCCTCCGCGGCGCCGGAACGATCTGGTCGGAGAACACGTCAGGAACCATCTCACGTCTGTGGCTTCAGGCCGCCATCCTAACACAATCGAAGAAAGGCCGAAAAGTGGGCTTTCAGCGCTACCAATGAGGGCGATCGTGTACCCAGGGTGTAGCTGTTCCCGGCTGTTGCATCCGGAAACAGCTACACCCTGGGCTGGATTCGTGACGCGCCTTCAGCGCTGAGCGATCCGCTCAGGATACGTCTGTCTTGTTAGGATGACGTGGGGAATTGGCGTGTTCGTTACCACCAAAGCCCGTAAAAAAATCGCTCGTGCAAAAATAAGTGGCTCCTCACAAGAATCTGCGCATGGAAACGGAGAAGGAAAGAGGCAAAACGAGTCGGGGTCCCGAGACGCTGACTCCACAAATAGTGATCGGGCGAGGCTGGCTTTATCGACAAGCACCTTCATGTTGCCAGCTTACTTGCTCAACCCATTTTCCTCAAGCACTTACAAGCAGAGAACGGCCGTTTCCGTGCACAAATTCTTAGGAGGAGCCAGAAAGAGGAGGGGCAACGCTCGAACGCCGCCCAAAAGAATAGAGCGCCACAACGAAACGTCATGGCGCACTCATAGGGGTATGATCTATGGGTCGAAAACACACTGGACTGCGATGTTGGGATTAGACACCCCAGTGTGAATTTCGCGGAATCAAAACTGTCTGTCTCGCCCCGCCGCCCTCCCCTTCAAGATTATATATCGGCAGCCATCGCCCAGACTTTAGTCCCTCCACACAAGAAGAAAGCGCCATAACAAAGGTCATGGCGCACTCACTGGAGGAAGACTGTGGGATAAAACGCCGGCCGCGTTGGTGTCGGGATAAACACCCCGGTGCTTTGTCAGTCTCGCTTCAAATTTTGCGGCGTCCCCGCCGCCGACATCCATGTCACTTGCAGCCTCGACTTCCTTGTCTTGGCTCGTTCACTATGATCTATCGGCCGTCATCCCCGCGGACTTTAGTCTGGCGCGCCCCGTGTGCGGTGGCTGTCCTGCGTGTGAGGCGGGTTGTGCGCAACCTCGCCGAACGATAGAATGTGAATTCATCTGGAGGTAGTTCATGCGCATACTGATATTCGGAGCCAAGGGACAACTCGGGCGCGACCTGCTCGAACGCTTTGCACTGGACGGCGAAATCTTGGGCGTCGATCTCCCCGAGATCGATATCACGGATCCAGAAGCCGCCGCCAAGCTCGTCTCCGGATTCGCTCCCGACCTGGTCGTCAACGCCGCCGCATACACGAACGTCGAAAAGGCCGAGGAAGATCGCGGCGCAGCCTTCGCCGTCAACGAAGCCGGCGCGCGCCATGTAGCCGCGGCCGCCGGTGAACGCGGCCTGCCCGTCGTCTACTACAGCACCGACTACGTGTTCGACGGCGCCAAGCGCGAACCTTACGAGCCCGGCGATCCCATCGCCCCCCTCGGCGTCTATGCAGAGTCAAAGGCCGTCGGCGAACGAGCCACGGCAGAGGCCAACCCCCGCCACTTCATCATGCGCACCGCTTGGCTCTACGGCCCCGGAGGCAACCACTTCATCGAGAAGATCCTGCGCGCCGCCGCAAGCCGCCCCAGCCTTAGAGTCGTGCAGGACGAGTGCGGCTCGCCCACCCACACCTACGACCTGGCCGAGGCCACCCGCGCCCTGTGCCAAACGGACGCCTACGGAATCTACCACGCCGTCAACGAAGGGGCCTGCACGCGCTACGAATTCGCCAAGGCCATCATCGCCGCCGCGGGACTTGGCGTACGCGTCGAGCCCTGCGGCTCAGAAGAGTTTCCAACCGTCGCCCCGCGTCCGCTATACTCAGTACTCTCGAACCAAAAGCTCGAGAAGGCGACAGGCTTCGCCATGCGTCCGTGGCGCGACGCATTGGCCCACTATATGCAGCGAAGGGAAGACATCTCGTGAAACGAATTCTAGTTACTGGCGGCGCAGGCTTCATCGGCTCGCACTTCGTTCGTTACCAACTCGCCCAGTACCCCGGCGTCCACATCGTCAATTTCGACAAACTCACCTACGCCGGGAACCTCGACAACCTCGCGGGCGTGGACGAGTCGCGCTACACCTTCGTGCGCGGCGACATCGCCGACGCCGACGCCATCCGCGCCGCCATGGAAAGTTGCGACGCCGTCGTCAACTTCGCCGCCGAGACCCACGTCGACCGCAGCCTCATGGGCGCTTCCGAGTTCATCGACACCGACGTGCGCGGCGTCTACAACATCGTCGAAGCCGCCAAGCAACTGAACGCCAAGCGCGTCCTGCTCGTATCGACCGACGAAGTCTACGGCAGCATCGACGAAGGCGCCTTCACCGAAGACGACCCCACCGGGCCCCGCAACCCTTACTCCGCCAGCAAGGCGGGCGGTGAACTCATGGGGCGAGCCTACCACCAGAGCTTCGGCGTACCCGTCATCATCACCCGAGGCTCCAACACCTACGGACCCAACCAATACCCCGAGAAAGTCCTGCCTCTCTTCGTCACCAACGCCATCGACAACCGGCCTCTACCGCTCTACAGCGGCGGCGAACATAACGTGCGCGACTGGCTGTACGTGGAAGACCACTGCAGTGGCATCGACTGCGCGCTACGCAACGGCGCCCCCGGCGAAATCTACAACATCGCCGGCGGCAACGAACGCGAGAACATCGCGCTCACCCATCGCATCCTCGAACTGACGGGGCGGGACGAGAGCCTCATCAAGCTCGTACCCGACCGTCCCGGACACGACCGGCGTTACGCAATCGACGCCTCGAAGCTCCGAGCCCTCGGGTGGCGCCCCGGCATGGATTGGGACGAGGGAATGGCTTTAACGGTCCAATGGTACCAGGAGAACGAACCCTGGTGGCGTCGGATCAAGACCGGCGAATATCTCGAGTACTACAAGAAACAGTATGGGGAAAACGGCTAGCACTTCCTACACCGAGTGCACGATTGCCGGTCTGCCTGCGAAGAGGGCTGTATGAGATGAACTTCCTCATGAAGCTACGCCTCTTGGCGCACTTTCTGCGTTGGCGTGCCACGTGGGAAAAACGCAACACCCGCCGCGCCTTCACGATCCCAGACAATCCCAAGTTCATGGGACCACGCGACGCGATCGGACTTATCGACGACGGCGACGTCGTCGCTGTGTCCGGCATGGCGGGCAACGCACGCATATCGCTGCTGTACTGGGCCATGAAGGAGTTGTTCCAGGAAACCGGCCACCCCCGCGGCCTCACGGTGATGTGTACCGGCGGCCAAGGCTCCCGCGGCCGCGTACCCGGAACCATGGACGAGATCGGCATCGAAGGCCTGTGCACCCGGCACATCTCCGCCCACCAGGAAACCTTCCGCCCCTTCCTGCGCCTGGCCGACGCCGGAAAGATCGAGATGCAGTGCATTCCCCAAGGCGTCTTCACCCAATTGCTCGACGCCTTGGGCCGCGGCGAAGACTCCCTCGTCAGCCCCATCGGTCTCGGCACCTTCCTCGACCCCCGCGTCGGCTCGGGCTCCTCCATCTTCGACCCCAACGCCGAAGCCCTCATCGAGGTCGAAGGCGAACAACTCCGCTACCACATCCCCCGGATCGACGTCGCCATGTTCAACGCGCCCGCCGTC